>JBEPXL010000097.1:0-9383 GCA_041641935.1 Desulfobacteraceae bacterium
ACTCCCCGAAAATCCTTCAGAAGATCGGGATGAGCGTCTTCGGTGTCTATCTGATCCATGCCCTCGTCCTGGAACTCCTCCGGGACGGGTATTTCGGTGTTACCATCGATCACACCAGCGCCTTCGGTATGACACTGCCCCCTGTGGCCGGTATTCCCGTCTTTGCGCTGAGCATATTTGTGTTGTCCCTGGTTCCGGTTCTGATCATTCGTTCCATTCCAATTGCAAAGGATATCCTCACATGATTACGCTGCAGAAAAAGTATACCTGCCTTCTGTTCATCATCGCCCTGGTTCTGCTGTTATCGGGCGCGAAAGAAAAGTCCGGCATCACCTTTGTTCCGGAGTACCGCTCCTTTACCCAGATTGCAAAACTTCCTCTCCGCGATCTGGCCAAACCGGATGCCTGGGAAAAGGCCGTGCCGGAAGTGACGGAAATTTCCATTCCCCGGGAGAATGGAGAATCCGCCCAGCCCGCGCTCTGGTACCATTCCGGGTCGGAAAAGAAGAAACCGCTTCTGCTGGTTCTGCACAGCTGGAGTGCCGACTATCAGCAGCATTACGGCATTCCCTACGGCGCTTTTGCCGTAAAAAACGACTGGATTTTCATTCATCCCAACTATCGCGGCGATTTTGACAGCAGCGATGCCACCGCATCGGAAAAAGCGGTTCAGGATGTGCTTGACGCTCTCGAATATGCAAAGGAACATGCACCGGTGGACGAAGACCGGGTCTATCTGGCCGGTTTTTCCGGCGGCGCTATGATGTCCCTTGTCATGGCCGGCCGGTATCCCGAAAAATTCACGGCGGTCCTGGCCTGGGTTCCGGTATACGATCTCAATGACTGGTACGGCACCGTGATTCAGTCCGACTATGACTACACAGCGCATTACAAACACGACATTGAAGCATCCTGCGGCGGAAAACCGGACAGCGACGACAGGGCCGGGGAAGAATGCCGGAAACGGAGCCCTTCCTCCTATCTGTCCGGGGCACGGGGAAAAGGTGTGAAAATATTCATCAGCGGGGGAATTCAGGACCACTTTGTTCCGCCGTCCCATGCCATTCGCGCCTTCAACGATCTTGCCGACGATGATGACAGAATCGCCGAGGCGGATTACCGTTCCCTGGATGAAACCGGAACGCTTCCCGAACGGCTCAAAGGGCAGGGGGAGGAAAACCGGTTTTTTGAAGAGGCGGAACTGCCGGTGGTGTTCCGGCGCACATCCGGCAATGGGACAATCTACCTCTTTGACGGCGGCCATGACATTGTTTACAATGCGGGGTTTCAGTGGCTTGCCGGGCAGAAACGGTAAACCGCTGTTACAGACCCGGAGATAATGAGCAGGGGAGGCGGTTTGTATCCCCTGTTTCCGAATAAGAAAACAGACGAAGGAGTATCATGATTCAGTATCGAACCATCCGAAACTATCTGATCCGTGCATCCCTCATCTGCACCATCAGCACAGGGAACCTGGCTGTGCTGACTGCACCTGCAACCGCACAGATGACGGATCCTCTGGAAGAACCGGGCAAGCCCCGTGCGGTGTCACCGGCGGACGATCCTGCAGCCGTGCAGGTGGAAGATCGTGTTGACATTCCTTCCGCTCCGGCGGAACCGGAACCGGAGGCTTTATCCGCACTGGAACAGCGGCTCATCGCGGAAGGACTTGTAAATGTCCGCAAGCTGGACCCCTCCATTGTGGTCGATCTGAAATACGCCAGGCCGGACAACTTCATGGGAACGAATGTATACGGGGATTTCACCCGGGCCTATCTCCGTCCGGAAGCGGCGATGAAGCTTGCCAGAGCAAACGAAATCCTCCGCAAACGGCATCCGGATCTCCGCATCCTGGTGGGGGACGCCCTCCGGCCCCGTTCCGTGCAGCACAAAATGTGGAAACTCGTTGCCGGTACGCCGATGCAGCCCTACGTCGCCAATCCCCATTCCGGTTCCATGCACAACTTCGGTGCGGCGGTGGATGTGACGCTGTATAATGTCACCACGGCGGAACGGCTCGACATGGGAACTCCCCTCGACTATTTCGGTCCTCTTGCCCAGCCGCGACTGGAAAAGAAGTTTCTCCGGGAAGGAAAACTGACCGAATCCCAGATCGTGAACCGGCTTATACTGAGAAATGCCATGATGGATGCGGGATGGCATATCCTCAATATTGAATGGTGGCACTTTATCGCATTTCCCAAGGACTACATCCGCCGGAATTACACGATTGTTGAGTAACCGGCTGGCCGCCGGCAGAGATCATTGCCATCCAGTTCTTCCTGTCGAATCTCGGTGATCCCTATGGACCGGGACGTGTAGATCCCGGCAGATGGTTTTCCATCCGGATAGAGTCTGAACTGCTTTGCTGCTCAAAGCAGTTCATCCTGCTTCCTCTGCGGCCTGAAAAGCGCAAACAGCAGGCCGATGAACAGGATCAGAAACAGACCTGTGACCACCGACACTGCCGGCTGGGGATTCAGGGGAAGGGCTTCCTCCCGTCTGCTCAGCAGGGAAACATTTTCACCGGGAAGCGCCGGATCGATGGCTTCGGTTCTGCCGGTTCCGGTGACGATCTTCTCCTTGATCGTCCGTGGGATGGCCTGCCGGCGGGCGCGCAGACCACTCATGGGGTCGCCGTCCCCGATGGTCGGTTCCGCCATCCGGGGGCCGGCGATCACGACCTGGGTGTGAAGCGTGTCCACCGGTTCTTCCAGTGCCGGATAGATAGAAGGCGTGATCCGTCCTTCCCGGATAAACGGATATCGGAATCGACGGTCCGGATGCCGCCACAGGGTCACCGGCTGCAGGCCCAGGTCCGGGTCTTCCAGTATCTGGCCCACATGAAAATCGCCGGGAATTGTCATGCGCAGCACTGCATCCAGTTCCCCCTTTTTCAGTGACGCGATCTGGGCGTCAAAATTTCCATTCACCTGTGATACGCTCTCCAGCGCGCCATAGGACGCAAGCAGAATGCCGGCCATGGATGCCGAACTGCTGTTTTCGATGCCCGCGCCCAGTCTCTTTACCCCCGCAAAGGGGCTGTGTTCCGGAGACGGCCTGGTTTCAATATCGCTTTTCTTCCGGATCAGATGCACAAACCGGTTTCCTACCGGCGCAATGGCTTCGATCTGTTCCAGCCGTTCGGGAAGCTGCCCCGGACGCAGACGGTAAAACTGCTCCGCCCCCAGTACGGCAACAAAGGCTTCCCCTTCGGCGAGCTGCTCCACCGGATCATCAAAGGCCCGGATGTCCATCTGCCGGTTGGGAACAGCGGAGCCGATCGCCTCTGTGGCCCGTGCCATCAGCTCCGTCCGGTGGTCGGCGGGGGGAACGGCGATCACCAGTTCCCGCTGTTCGGGCATGGATTCGACGCCGGTGATCAGGCCCTTCTCCCGCAGGAACTGCTCGGCCACGATGCGCTCGTCAATGCCGCTGATCGTTGCCCGGTGATTGAGCATCCGCATGGTTTTCACATCCAGAATTCCGTCCAGTTTCTCCAGAGCGGAGGTGAAGTCTTCATACTGTTTCAGCGTGTCTTCGCGCACTACCGGGGCTGGTTCGTATGCGGAAAAAAACGACAGATCGTCTTCCAGGGGAACCAGGCCATATTCGAGGAGCTGGGGATCGGTTTGCTGCGCCACGGCCACATGGATTTTTTCCCGGATCAGATCCCGGTACAGATCTTTCCGGGTCTCTTCCCGGATCACCCGGGGAACGGGATTGATGCCGTAGCGATGGATCAGGGCATTGAATCCGTCCACCGGCCGGGCGAGAAACTCCGGATCGACCCCGAAGACCAGTTTGCCCTGCAGTTCTGCCAGATCGCTGATGGTCGTGACACCGAGGGAGATCGCCTGTCTGCTGGTCATCACCAGCGTATAGGCGTTGTCGAACCCGAACCGTTTATGCCAGACCAGTCCGTAGGGTTGAAACAGTTCCTGAACCCTCTGGTAGGACTGCTTCCTCTCTTCAGGCGCAATTGCGCCCATCGTCAGCGCCGCCGTGCCGGTGTATTCCGGATAGACATGGATTTCTCCCCGCTTGATGGCTTCCTGCAGGTCAAAGGTGTTGCCGTACATGATGGATGGATGAACCGGCACTTTCTCCTGCCGGGCCATCAGCCGGATCATGTGGGCCAGTATCTTGTTTTCGGAAAAGTTTTTCGCTCCCACCCGGATCGGCTCCGTCTTTTCGCAGGAAACCGTGAGCAGGATCAGAATCAGCGTCAGTGCGAACCGGAAACCTTTTTTCATGACAGATCCTCCTCTCCACCGGAAACCGCCCCGACAGTGAGGATGCCGGGGCCTTCCCTTCCATTATCTCCGGTTTGTCCGGTTGTTTCTGCCGGAATCTGTTCCCCGGCCAGGGAACGGATCAGCAGGAATACCTGCGCGATCATGATCAGGGTGAAGGGAATGGCGCCGCAGATCGCGATGGCCCGGAAGACGTCGATACTGCCCCCCGCAAAAAGCCCGGCTGCGGTAATGGCGGCGACGGTCAGCCCCCAGAAGAGCTTCCGGGTCGTGGGCGGATGAATATTGCCTTCACTGGTCATCATCCCCAGTACAAAGGCGCCGCTGTCGGCGCTGGTCACCAGAAAGATAAAGACCAGGAACAGGGCCGTAACGGAGAGAATGTCGGTAAAGGGAAAATAGGCAAACAGGGCGAACAGGGCTTCCGAGGGATTTTCCATGACAATGGAGCCGAGATTCACCTGGCCGAAGAGTTCCAGATACATGCTGGTTCCGCCCAGTACGGAAAACCAGAAGACCGAAAAGATCGTCGGCATCAGCATCACCATCAGCACAAACTGCCGGATGGTTCTGCCCCGGCTGATCCGGGCGATAAAGACGCCCACAAACGGCGCCCAGGCGATCCACCAGATCATCCAGGTCAGGGTCCATGTCCGGATCCATTCGGATTCACCGCTGAACGGATAGAGCTTCAGCGAAAGAGAGGGAAGGCTGGTCAGGTAATCGCCAAGGCTGGTGGCGAAGGTGGACAGAATAAAGCCGGTGGGACCGACGAAGAGGAGAAACAGCATCAGAAGGACAACGAGGGACATGTTCAGATTCGAAAGAAACCGGATGCCCTTGTCCAGCCCTGTGGAAGCAGACAGAAGATAGCAGATGGTCAGCACGATCAGAATGTTCATGATCATCAGGCCGGAGTCGGGCGATGTGCCGAACACTTCCGCCATTCCGGCATTGATCTGCTTGACGCCCAGCCCCAGTGAACCGGCGATGCCGAACACCACCGCAAGAACGGCGATCACATTGGCGATCCGTGCGATCACGGTTCCGGCTTTTCCCTGAAATACCGCCTGAAACGGAGCCCCGGCCAGCATGGGATAGCCGTGCCGGAACCCGAAATACCCCATGATCAGCGCAAACAGTCCGTAAATGCACCAGGCATGAAGGCCCCAGTGGAAATTGGTGACCACAAAGGCCAGTCGGGCGGATTCCGGGGTCATGGCGGGTGTTCCCGGCGGTGGAACCAGATAATGGTTCAGCGGTTCGGCGATCCCCCAGAAGAGCAGCCCCGCCCCCATGCCGGCCGCAAAGAGCATGGAAAGCCAGGACACCAGGCTGAATTCGGGCTCGTCCTCCTCCCGGCCCAGTTTCAGATGACCGTACCGGCTCATGGCCAGCAGGAGGCTGAGGACAATAAAGAAGGTGACGGAAAGCAGGAAGAGCCAGTCGTAAGAGTCGAGAATATAGGTGGTGGCACCGCTGATGGCGCTTACCAGCGCGTCCGGATTGACAATGCCGTAAACGGCGACCAGAAGACAGATGATCAGGGAAATGGAATACACGGAGCGGATCCGGTGGAAAAATCCGCTGGAAGCCGGGGATTCCGGATTGGAAGGCTTCATCTCTCACTCCTTTTCGGCTAGTCGGTCATGATTCAGAATTTTCCTCAATCAAACCGCAGGGGAAGGAAAAGGCGCAATACACCAAAACAGGTAGATCAGGACGGGAAAGGATGTAAAAGCGTGAAAAAAAGGCGTTGGAAGTCGGGGGGAGCGCCCCGTCATTCCGGAATGGCGGAGATCGGGGGCGTATCAGGTGAACAGGAGGTCCAGATGCAGGGCCAGGTCCGGCAGTACCGTTACAGAAAGACTGCCGGTTCCTGCCCGGAACACCGGCGGCGCATAGATCCCATCCGGACCGGATACAAACACCGTTACCAGCCGGTCCAGCGGATGTACCAGCCAGTATTCCCGCACTCCCATGCGCTCGTAAAGTGACCGTTTGGCAATATAATCTCTGGAAGCGGTGGCCGGCGACAGCACTTCTATGATCCAGTCCGGTGCGCCGCGGCATCCCTTTTCATCGATTCTGGAGGGATCGCAGATGACCGCGATATCCGGTTGAACTACTTGGATTACCGCTTCATCGGCTTCGTCTCCTTCGGGAAAACGGACGTCGAAGGGAGCGGCAAAGACTTCACAGCCGGGATGGTCGGATAACAGATGATCGATCTGAACGAGCAGTTTCCGGATGACCCGCTGGTGCTTCGTGGACGGTGCGGGGCCCATATTGCAGGGCGTACCGTTGAGGATTTCCCATCGTTCCTCCCCCGTCCACTGCAGATAATCGCCGTAGGTAACCGGGCCGTTTTCCCGTCTTGCGGATGGTTGTGACATGGGATCATCTCCTTGAGTCTCTTATATTCCTGTGCCTGGATGGATGATCCGTTTATATCGTTCCTGCCGGATAAAATCAAGCTGTGCCCCGGCTTGCCTTTTTCAGAACCACTGTTCCCCACGATACATCGGCACGACGGAGCTGATCCGGGTTCGGGGCGACATTCCGGATCATGTAAAGGTCGAGGGGAAGGCCCAGCCGGTCCAGTTCTTCCGGCGATACCGGGTACATGATCCGTTCATCCGGAGAGGGACCGTACCGCAGGATGATGACAAGGAAACCGTCCGGTCGGGTAAGACGGGCCAGTGTCTCAAGAGAAAGTGGGCGTTCTTCAGGGGGAATGTGCATCCAGATGGCGCTCAGTAGGATCAGGGTAAAGGCGGTTTCTTCCTTCTGAACGGTCTCAAGAGAAGGCAGGCGGTCATCGATCCAGTGAATGGCGGAACCGGTATGCCGCCGCTGCGCTTCCCGGCGGAGTCCGGCAGCCGGTTCCACCGCCGTCACGCGATGCCCCAGATCCGCCAGCCATGCCGCATCCCGTCCCGAGCCCGCCCCCACGTCCAGTACATCGGACGGCGGGGGCGGGAGAAGATCGGACCAGGGACGGTTGAGGTCCGCCGGGTTCAGGCGTTCATACTGGTCGGCGAACCGGACCGCGTGACGGTGGTAAGCATCCTCAGACATGGGGTTTACTGGCAATCGGCTGACCGGCTTCCGGGGGTACGGTAATCTGCCGCTTGAAGCGTTCCAGTTCTTCACCGTCGATCTTTTCCTGCTCCAGAAGGGTTTTCGCTTTCCGGTTCAGCAGATCCCGGTTCTGTTCCAGAATCTCCCTTGCCCGTTCATACTGTTCAGTGATAATCGCCTTGACTTCGGCATCGATCAACTGGGCCGTGGCTTCACTGTACTCCCGGACGCCCTGGGGCATCACATCCATAAACCAGTTCTTTTTCTCCTTTGCGAAATAGACCTGCCCGATCTGGCTGCTCATGCCGTATTCCTTGACCATGCTGCCGGCAATATCCGTGGCACGCGCCAGGTCGTTATGGGCCCCGGTGGAGACATCGGAGAAGATGATCGCCTCCGCCGCACGTCCGCCCAGCAGGGTGCAGATCTTGTTCAGCAGTTCGGTCCGCCGCATCAGAAACCGGTCTTCGGTGGGAACCTGCATGGTATAGCCCAGTGCCGCAATGCCCCGGGGAATGATCGATATCTTCTGGACCGGATCGGTTCCCGGCAGGGAGAGGGCCACTATAGCGTGGCCCAGTTCATGGTAGGCGACAATTTTCCGTTCCTCGGGATTGATGAGCCGGTTTTTCTTCTCCAGCCCGGCCACCACCCGTTCCACCGCCTCCTGGAACTCGGCCATGCTCACCCGTTCCCTGCCACGGCGGACGGCCAGCAGCGCGGCTTCGTTGACCAGATTGGCCAGATCCGCGCCGACCATGCCCGGTGTCATGCCGGCAATCACCTCCAGATTGATGTTTTCGTCAAACTTGACGTTTTTCAGGTGAACCCGGAGAATATCCTCCCGGCCTTTCTTGTCGGGGCGGTCCACCAGCACCTGACGGTCAAACCGGCCGGGACGGAGCAGGGCCGGGTCGAGGATTTCCGGCCGGTTGGTCGCCCCCATCAGGATGACGCCGATATTCGGGTCGAATCCGTCCATTTCCACCAGAAGCTGGTTCAGGGTCTGTTCCCGTTCATCATGGCCCCCGGTGGCCCCGAAGCCGCGGGCCTTGCCCAGGGCGTCCAGTTCATCGACAAAGATGATGCAGGGGGCTTTCTCCTTGGCCTGTACAAAGAGGTCCCGCACCCGGGCCGCACCCAGTCCCACAAACATTTCCACGAACTCAGAGCCGCTCATGCTGAAGAATGGAACCCGGCTTTCTCCGGCCACCGCACGGGCCAGCAGGGTCTTTCCGGTCCCCGGAGGCCCCACCAGAAGAATCCCTTTGGGAACCCGTCCGCCCAGCCGGGTAAATTTTTCCGGTTCCTGGAGAAAATCGGTGACCTCATTCAGTTCCTCCTTGGCCTCGTCCACACCGGCGGCATCGGTGAAGCGGACCTGTATTTCATCTTCCACATAGATCCGGGCCTTGTTTTTGCCTAGGGTCATGAACCCCGGCTGCTGACCGCTCATCCGGCGCATGATCCACATCCAGAGGGCGATGTAGATGAATATGGGGATCATCCAGGAAAAGACATTTCTGAGGAAGGTCGATTCGATGCGCCCCTTGAATTCGACGCCGTGCTTGTCCAGCAGGTCCGAGATTTCCGGGTCCACCTTGACGGTCCGGAACAGTACCTTCTGGTCGGGCCGGTCCGGGTCGATCATACGGCCCTGAATCTGGTTTTCACTGACCGACACTTCCGTGATCTGTCCGTCTTCCAGAAGCCGGAGAAACCGGCTGTAGGGAAGGGTTTTGATGGCGGTCATGGAGAAGATGACTTCCTGCAGAATCAGAACAATCCAGATTCCGATCAGAATATACCAGAGAGAAAATCGATGTTGTTTTTGCATGACACCTCCGCAAACAGATTTGCTGTACCACAGGCAAGGCCGCGCCGGCGGATGATAACTGGATATTGTTGATGAATGGATCTGAAACTTTTTTCTTATTCTGAAAAAGATAATGCAATCCGCCCGGAAAGTCAGCCCTGGCGGCGGAGAATAGGGTGTTTCAGGGGGAAAGACGGCACGAAAAAGGTGGTTCAGAGAGAGAGGGG
>JBEPXL010000098.1:0-9302 GCA_041641935.1 Desulfobacteraceae bacterium
AATGGCTCGAATATCTGGCCTACCGTGTCCGGTGCCATACCGGTTCCGGTATCGGTGACGGTGAGCCTGATATAGGGCCCCGGCTTCAGTCCTCTTCTGCCGGATTCATAGGCATCCTGAATCTCCGCGGCTTCGGTTTCAATCTTTACCTCTCCCCCGTCGGGCATGGCATCCCGTGCATTGACCACGAGGTTCATCAGTACCTGTTCCATCTGTGAAATATCGGCCCGTACCCACCCTTTCTCCGGCATCAGGTGGATCTGAATCTCGATATCCTCACCGATGACCCGCCGCAGGAGTTTTTCGAAACTGTTGATGACGGCATTGATATCGATCTGTTTCATGTCCAGCATCTGGCGCCGCCCGAACACCAGCAACTGCCGGGTGACGCTTTTGGCGCGAAGGGAGGCATCCAGAATTTCCCTGATTTCCTTGTGATGGGGATGAACGGGATCGATATCTTCCAGAAGCATTTCGGCATAGCCGACGATGACGGAGAGCAGGTTGTTGAAATCATGGGCCACACCGCCGGCAAGACGCCCGACCGCCTCCATCTTCTGGGACTGGATGAGCTGTTCCTCCAGCTTCCGCTGCTTTTCCGCGGCTTCTACCTGTTCGGTCACATCCACACCGATGCCGATGCGGACGCCGCCCGACAGTTTCACATTCAGCCAGCTTGTGTCGATCACCCGTCCGCTGCGGGTTCTGGGCCGGAAGCGGCCCCATTCCCGGCTGGAGTTTTTAATATGCGCCTCCACACGCGTCCGTTCTTCCGGTTCCGGATACAGTTCTTCAATAATATTTCGTCCCCGGGTCTCTTCCAGGGACCAGCCCAGCGTGGTTTCCCATGACCTGTTGACCCAGATGTAGTGAATATCCAGATTCAGAATCGCAATCATGATCGGGATATTATCCATAATACTCTGCAGAAGTTCCTTCTGCTGCCGCAGGTTTTGTTCGGACTCCCGGTGGCGGTCCTTCTGTTCTTCCGCACTGCGGTCTTGCCCGGTCACATCCTCACGGATCAGGATACCGCCGGACAGAACACCGTCGCTGTAGACCGGTACTCCCCTGATGTTCTGGCAGGTAGACTGCCCTTCGGCAGATGCGGGAAAGTGTACTTTTCTGAGAATGACGGTTTCACCATTGAGAATACGGGCAAGGTCCGAAGCAATGCCTGCCTGTGCGATGTCGGGCAGTTCCGTGAGCCGTCTGCCGATGAAGAAGGAGGCATCCTGTCCGGGGTGCGCCAGTCTGTTCAGATGCCACCGGTTCACGAAGGTGATCCTGCCGTCCCTGTCAAAGGCCATCATCGAAACCGGGCTCTCCTGGGCCAGGAGGCGGAAGGTTTCCGCGGGCAGATCCGGAGAGCCATCGGGGCCGGAGCTGCCCGCGTCTGTATGGTTGAATTCTGCAGACATGGTTGATCCTGTATCCGCGGGAAGCGGTATGCGTTTCCCGTTCTGGTATGGCGGCGGTCAGATGAAGACGGTCTGGTTCCAGATGAACCGGCGCGGCTTCATCCGTTCCATAGTTCGATCAGGGGGCCGTTTTCCCCGCTGACCGGGTCTTTCTCCGGCAGGGGAACAGTTTCGATGTTCCGGTCCGCTTCGGGCCGTTCGCCGGGCTTGCCGTAGTTCATGTCCGGGCGCTGTCCGCCGGGATAGGCCCCTACCACGCCGAAATCGGAACTCGATTCCAGGTTCTTGTGGGCCACACCGGCGGGGATGACCACCACATCGCCGGCATGGAGGGTCTGTTCGATGCCGTCATCACCGCCGAGGCGGACTCTGGCGGTTCCTCTGTAGATGCCGAGGACTTCGTGGGCGGTGCTGTGGTAGTGGTGGTAGGAGAAGATACCGTTCCGCCAGGAACCGCGCCATCCGTTTTGGGCAAAGCGCTGTTCAAAGGCGGATGCCGGATCCTGTTCGGGCAGGGTAATGGCGTTTTTGTAGAACAGGAGCGGCAGGTGTGGGTTGTTGGGGAATTTGCCGTCGTCGGTGAGGTGGTGGGGTTGGGGTGATTTGTTTTGTCTGCTTTTATCGGTTTGCTGCATAGCTCCTCCTTGCATCTGAAGAGGGTTTGATAGAAATAATCAGACTTTTATCCTATCAGGCGCAGCCTGATCAAAACAATGCAGGAATTCTGGTAGATTAATAACATAAACGTCTTCCTGCTCACCCCACCAGATGCCGCTCCACCAGCACAATCCCCATCCCCACCAGCATGGCCAGAAACACGTTCCGCGTCCGCCAGGTGCAGATCGCCGTACACACCGCCGCAACGGTTCCCCAGACACCGGCGGCCACGATCCCCGGCGCCACCAGTGACAGCAGAATGGTTCCGGGCAGGGCATCCATGAACCGCCGGAACGCCCCGGTCTTCGGCAGTTTTTCACTCAGCAGCAGTCCCCCGACCCGAAGCCCGTAGGTCACCAGGGCCGCCCCGGCGATGGCGGCGACAATGCGGTAATCAAACGGCTGCATCCTGTTCCTCCTTCTTCACCGGTCTGCGAACCGCCGCGATCAAGGCCCCGCCAAGCCCTCCGAGCAGAATATACCATTTCCCCGGAATCAGCTTCTCCGCCGCCACCGCAATCACAGCCGCGCCGATCCAGGGCAGCAGGTCTTCCCTTCCCCGCCACAGGCTGACGGTCAGCGCCGTGAACACCGCGATAAAGGCGAAATCGAGCGCCAGTGCCTCGGGATTCTGCACCAGCGCCCCGATCCGGTGGCCGAACATGGTTCCGAAGCACCACGCCGATATGACACAGAGCCCGCCGCCGAACAGAAACCCGATGGTCGCCCCGCCGTTCCGGAGCGCGGCCATGGTAACCGCCCAGTTCTCATCGGCCACCAGGTGCATGAACGTGAATTTATGGGACAGGGGCGCCCCGGAGAAGACCGGCTGCAGGGAAGCGCCGATGAGCAGATACCGCAGGTTGATAATGAGAACCGCAATGGTCATCTCAAGAACCGGCAGGGGCGCAATCCACATGTCCACCATGACAAACTGCGCGGAACCAGCGAAAACCGTCAGGTTCATGATCAATAACGTAAGCCATCCAATCCCCTTCTGGGCCGCCAGCACACCCAGAACACTTCCGTAAGCCCCCACACTGGCAGCCACCGGAAGGTTGGCGATAAACCCATTCCGAATCTGTTGCATCTGAAACATACCTCTGGAGAAAAGCGTTGACAGTTTTTCCAGCCGGACTTCGACTGCAAAAGCGGTATCTCAGACAATCGACTTCCGGCCGTATTCTGATCATGCCTGTTTTAATCATTCGGAAAAAAACTGTCCACATTAAAAATGGATTTTTCTTTGGTCAAAAAGTGAGGCGGTCAGACAGGGAGGGAGAGCATCATGACGGGCCGGGATTGAAATTCCGGCCTGAATATATGAAACCGGCTGAACCCGGTTGTGGTCGGCGTGGCAATGGATCAGCCGATACGGCAAGGTGAACCGGCTTCAGCCGGTTTGGGATAATTGCGCCCGGGATTTCAATCCCGGGCTATAGACCAGTATTTTCAGGGAAGCATACGAGGGAGGCTACTCCCCTGAAAATACGGCAGCCTGAGTCCCGTTCAGAGGCTCATGCCGTTACTCCCATGGGATAGCAGTCAATGCCTTCGCCGGACTTTCTGATTTCCCGCCAGGACGCTTCCGCCCAGAGGGCCGCCGCCTTCCGGGCCTGCCGGTAATCCCGGAGCGCCATGTTGCACTCGATGAAGAGCAGGTCAATCATGCCGTTGCCATTGACATGGTCGATGCTGGGTTCTCTCGGGCAGTAGTAGGAATGGGTGGGAGAGGAGAGAACGTAAATTTCAAAGCAGTATCCGTTCTGGACGAACCGGAAGTCGAAGAATGCTTCACCATCTCTGGTACGGTACGTATCTTCCGCAGCCGCCATCGCTTCAGGAAAGAAAAATCCACCTCTGGAAATCTCCTCGCCAGGCTTCTCGTTTTGGTTGCCGTTTCTGAAAAAGAAGCTTTTGAGGAATTTGATCATGATCTTTACCTCCCTGAAAACATCTTTACTGGATTATTGCACCTGTATCAACATTGCCTTTCTATCCCTTCAGATTCCATACGGATACGAATCATTATACGACCAGATGAAACCGGTATCCTTTCGGCTGCATCTCTTTTTTAATTTCAGCAATTCTGCCAGCATGAAGAAAAATCCTTGACGCAGGGGAGAACTCTTATTTAAATGGTTATAACCTGTTTGAAATCATCAGTCCGTATCGGTGTTATCGAATGCAACCTGTCCGGAAGAAAACCATTGCTTCTGCTTCAGAAGGTCTTTTCGCTTTCTTCTTTGAAAAGCTTTTACATCCTGATGATCTGTATAGAAAAACTATGCAAGATTTAAAAGGACATTTCTATTCTTCAAAGGGATTAAATGTTGCGCAAACCGGACATGAAATGTCCTGAACAGGAAATAGGTCTGCCATGAAACGGTACGAACACGCTGGAGAATTACTGCTGGACCTGCGGACGCATCTGTCCAGGACCCAGGTTGAAATGGCGGAGTGGCTGAAAGTGGAAGAACGGACCTATCGGCGCTGGGAAAAGAATCAGAATCTGATCGCAGATGCAAACATAGAAGACATCACCCATGAAACCGGCATTCCCTTTGAAGTCCTTCACCGTCTCAATCACGAATATCCGACCCTGTACAATCTCTGCACAAGACGCTATTCCGTCTGCCCCTTTGACAGGGATTTCGTCAACAAGAAAATCCTTCGCCGGGAACTGCTGGAAAGCAGGGAAATCGGCAGTATCCTCCCGCTGACCAGCTACCCGCAGTTCAAACGAACCAGCTATGTTGAATTCCCTGTCTATCCCTATGAAAAAGAATTCAGCAGACGGCTCCTGCGGATATGCGCCGACCTGCTTCCGGAACTGAATATCCTCATTACCGATCCAAAAAATTACTATTCCGGCCATCTCATCGCCGTACCAATGAAAATGGACCGATACCGCCTGCTGCGGGAAGGCGAAATGGCCGAGTATCAGATTCAGCCGGAAGATGTCGCCGACATTACCCCGGATGAACCGGTTGCCATCCACATCCTCTCCTTTTTCGCAACGGCATCCACCTATGCCTACTGCCTTGCCAAGCGGATGGTCTACTTCCTGCTGGCGGCCATTCCCCACCGGCTACACGAGGAGTCGGTTCTCTCCCGGTATGTGGTTACCAGTGACGGGGCCGAATTCTGCCGGAAATTCGGCATGGAACTGATCCGGTGGGGATATGAGGACTTCCAGAATCTGAACACGGAAGTGGTTCCCCATTTCTTCGAGCTGCCGATCCACAGGATTGAATGGCTGGATCACTACAGAAAGAAGATAGGGAAAAGCTGATGACGTCCTGCATCTGTCGCAGAATGTTGTGGTTCATACAGATGCAGCTTTCAGTAAAACTTAAAATATTATCATTTTAGAATCAATTATCATCAAAACTAAATTATATTTAACCTTTTATATTTACTGGATTATCACATCTCATATCCGCCTGCTATCTTCTCTCTGCCGGAAAAAAAGAAAATATCTTGTCTTGTTCCACAGTTTCGTTTATCTTTTTCCCGATTTCACTGTTATCTTCCCGATACAATCTGACATCTGCTGAACCATCTGCCACGCCGGAAGCAAACATTCCTGATGATACTGTTCGGCAATGCTCCCCGGACCATCCGTGTCACTGTCCGGGTGAAAGACAGAACTGAATCTGCAACTGATAACCAGAAAAAGAGGATGCCTGCTGCCAGCGCATCACAGGAGGAAACTATGCACTGGAACAATCTGAAACTTGGCGGAAAGTTTGCCATAGGGTTCGGAACCGTTCTTTTTTTACTGATCGTTGTCGGCACCTGGGCAATTTTCGGAATTAACGATGTTGTCGGCAATGCACGTCAGGTCATCAGCGGCAACCGGCTGGACGGCCTTCTGGCTCAGCGGGAAGTGGATCATCTCAACTGGGCCAACGGGCTCAACCGGCTGCTTACCGATAAAACCGTTACGGCCCTGACTGTGGAAACAGATGCCCATCAATGTGCGCTGGGGCAGTGGTATTATGGAGAAGGACGGCGGCAGGCGGAGAAGATGGTGCCGGCACTCAGCCCGATCCTGAAAAAACTCGAAGACCCGCACCGGAAACTGCATGAAACGGCCATCGCCATCGGCAAGCATTACCATCCGGCGGACAGGGAACTGGGGAACTACCTCCGGGAAAGCAAGACCGGTCATCTGGCCTGGGCCCACCAGATCAAGGATGTGTTTGTGGATGACGCCATCACCAGTGTCAATGTGGAGTTCGATCCGACCCGGTGTCGTCTGGGGCAGTGGATGTACTCTCCCGCCGTTGCGGAAATGAAACAGAATATACCCGCCTTTGCCGCCCTGTGGGCCGGACTGGAAGACCCGCATACCCGCCTCCATGCCAGCGCCCGTGAGATTGCCGGACAGGTGGAAGAACGGAATATGGAAGCCGCGCGCCGGTATTACATGCAGCAGACCAAACCCCTCGCCTATGAAACCCTCGACCAGATCGACAGTATTCTGGCGTGGCACGAAAACCACATCCGCGGCATGGAAACGGCCAGTACCATCTACGCCACGGAAACCCTGCCCTCTCTTGCAACCGTTCAGGGGATTCTCCATGAAATCCGGCAGGAGGCACGGCAGCATATCCTGACCGATGAAATGATGCTCTCCGCCGCCGTCAACACCCGCCTCGCCATTTTCCTGATCGGGGCCTTCGCCGTCATTTGCGGTATTTTCCTTTCGTATATCATCGCCCGGGGCATTATTCAGCCCCTGCTGAAAGGGGTTGCCTTTTCCCATTCGGTTGCCGACGGGGATCTGACGGCGAAGATCGATATTCACCAGCGGGACGAAGTCGGCGAACAGGTCGGGGCCATGCGGCAGATGGTTTTCCGGCTCCGGGACATCGTCCGGAAGGTACGGGAGTCAGCGGATATTGTCACAGCCGGGAGTCAGGAAATGAGCGCGTCGGCAGAGGAGATCGCCGAGGGAGCCTCCGAGCAGGCCGCGTCGGCGGAGGAAGCCGTTGCGGCCATGTCCCAGATGGCGGTCAACATCCGCCAGAATGCACAGAATGCGATGGAGACGGAGAAACTGGCTCTCCGTTCCGCTGAAGACGCGCAGGATGGCGGACAGGCTGTAGCGGAAACGGTCCAGGCCATGAAATCCATCGCCGACCGGATTTCGATTATCGAAGAGATCGCCCGGCAGACCGACCTGCTGGCCCTGAATGCCGCCATTGAAGCGGCCCGGGCCGGTGAACACGGCAGGGGCTTCAGTGTCGTGGCCGGTGAGGTCCGCAAACTGGCGGAGCGGAGCCAGATCGCAGCCGTTGAAGTCCGGAAGCTCTCTTCCACCAGTGTCGATGCCGCCGTCAATACAGGGGAACGGCTGTCCCGGCTGGTGGACGACATTCAGAAAACCGCCCATCTGGTACAGGAGATCGCCGCCGCGTGCCGGGAACAGAGCGGTGATGCGGACCATATCAACAGCGCGATCCAGAAACTGGATCAGGTCATCCAGCAGAACAGCAGCGCCGCCGAAGAACTGTCCTCTACAGCCCAGACTCTTTCGTCCCAGTCGGAACACCTGCTGGATCTGATCGATTTTTTCAAAACAGGCGAAGACACCGATGCCCCTGCACCTGCCGCACTTCCCGCGTCGCCGGAACGGCTGCTGCCCCGGACCGCCGGCAATGCGGCAACCGGTTGAACCGGAAGAAAGAAAACAGCATGACCCTGTCGGCAGGTTTTCTCTGCCTCGCGTTCCTTATTATAGACCGGGTTGCCGCTTCAACCGTTTCGCCGGATCACCGGCGGCCTGCGAGACAGTCCTGACGGGCTGGCCTCGGCGGCAGGGGAAGTCTCCACAGCGCGCCCGTCCCTGGCCGACGGGTCATCCCGTGGAAACAAGTACCTCACCCATGATTTCATAACATCCGTAGGGGCAGGCCCCCGTGCCTGCCCTTTCCCGGGGCAACCACAGGGGGATTGCCCCTGCAAAATCAGGTACAGAAATATATGCGCAGGTACTTACAGCCGATGTCCGGCCCCGCAGGACCGCATGAAGTAACAAATATGAAATCTTCCCGTTGCGAACCGGTTCCTGTCCGGGAAATATCTCTGCAGAATCTGGTTATATTTGATCCGGATGAATTCTCCGGCTTCTGGTCCGATGCCGTATCCCCTGCCTTTCCCGCTGTTCCTCTGCATGTACCGCCCTGTGGCGGCACCAGTGACCGGTTCTATTTCCTGCCGTAACAGGGTCTTGACCGCCGACCACCCCCCGGCAGGATCCGTTCGCCGGTCTTCCTGATCCTGCCCCCCCTCCTCTGCACTACATTTTTGTTGTTATTTTCAAGAATGAGGATTACGTCTTTTTTAAACACAAAAATGTGTACAAAAATGGCTATCGATACAATTTTGTATACATTCACATTTTCGTACCCCCTTCCCGCTCCTGTCGTCAAAATAAATTTTCCTTTTATTTCAATAGTATAAAATATTTTCTCCGTTATCTATCCTTCTGGCACTCTCCTTGCTTTGTATATTGGCACATGTGAACGACGCAGGGTCGCATGGCGGCCCTTCGGTGCTTATCAACCCCAGTCATTCTTTGGTAGAACGTTGGAGAGAAAAAAATGAGAAAAGTAGCCATCTACGGAAAAGGCGGTATTGGCAAATCCACAACAACCCAGAACACCGTTGCCGGTCTTGCAGAGGCCGGCAAAAAAGTAATGGTCGTCGGCTGCGATCCCAAGGCGGACTCCACACGGCTGCTCCTGGGCGGATTGGCCCAGCGGACCGTCCTCGACACCCTCCGTGAAGAAGGCGAAGACGTGGAACTGGAAGACGTGCGGAAGGCAGGCTTCGGCAATACCCTCTGTGTGGAATCCGGCGGCCCGGAGCCGGGTGTCGGATGCGCGGGCCGTGGCATCATCACCTCCATCAACCTGCTGGAACAGCTCGGTGCCTATTCCGACAGCGAAGAGCTTGACTATGTCTTCTATGATGTTCTCGGTGACGTGGTCTGCGGCGGATTCGCCATGCCCATCCGCGAAGGAAAGGCCCAGGAAATCTACATCGTCGTCTCCGGTGAAATGATGGCCATGTATGCCGCCAACAACATCTGCAAGGGAATCGTCAAGTTCGCCGAAGCGGGCGGTGTGCGACTCGGCGGTCTCATCTGCAACAGCCGTAACGTGGACAATGAAAAGGAACTGATTCAGGCGCTGGCCGACCGGCTCGGCA
>JBEPXL010000099.1:0-9282 GCA_041641935.1 Desulfobacteraceae bacterium
GTGATTTGAATCCATTTCCTTCCACGGAAAAAGAACATGCTTCTCGTTGCAGACAATCTGACGATCACAAACAGTACCATTGAAGCGGCAGTCCGGTCGATGGAACCGGAACCGGTGCAGGATATGGTCCGGCGGTGCATCGCTGCCGGTGCGGAGGCCATTGATATCAACTCCGGCCCCCTCTCCCGGAATCCGGAACAGCGAATGACCTTTCTGGTGGAGACCGTCCAGGCGGTGACGAACCTTCCGGTGCTTCTGGATACCACCAACCCCAAAGCCCTGGAAGCCGGATTGTCCATAAGCCGGAACCGGACCATCATCAACGGATTTTCCCTGGAACCGGCAAAACTCGAATCGATCCTCCCGCTGGCCGCGAAATACAATACAGAAATCGTGGGCTATCTTCTCTATCCCAACAGCCATGTTCCCCCGGACGAGACGGAACGGCTCAATATTGCGGTGGAACTTTTCAGCGAATTCCAGAAGGCGGGGATCGATCCGGAAAAGCTGATTATCGATCCGGTCATTGCGCCGCTGATCTGGGAAAACGGTCATCTGCAGGATATGGCCATCCTGTCGCTTCTCCGGAACCTGCCGGACCTGCTGGGATTTCCGGTCCGGACCATTGCGGGGGTATCCAACCTGAGTACCGGACAGGGACCAAAGGAGAAGAAACTGCTCATGGAGAGAACCTATCTGCCCATGCTCGCCGCAGCGGGGCTTACCATGGCCCTGCTCAACGTCTTTCACACCGAAACCATGCGCACCGCCCGTGCCGTAAAGACGATCATGGACCCGGGAATCTTTACCTGGGCCTCCCCTGCGGTCCACTGACACCTATAAACGACATGAGCCCCACAGGAACACTCTACATCGTCGCCACCCCCATCGGAAATCCGGAGGATATTACCCTCCGTGCCCTTCGCATTCTGGGAGAAGCCGACCGGGTCGCCGCCGAAGATACGCGGGAGACGGCAAGACTCCTTTCCCGTCACGGAATCAAAGCCCGGCTGGTCTCCTTTCATGAACACAATGAAGCGGAACGATCGGAATCCCTGATCCGGGAACTGGAAAAAGGGGTGACCATCGCCCTGGTATCCGACGCCGGTACGCCGTCGGTGTCGGATCCCGGCTTTCGTCTGGTCCGGGCGGCGGTGGAAAAGGGCATTCCGGTTGTGCCTGTTCCCGGCCCGTCCGCGGCCGTTACCGCCCTCAGCGCGTCGGGGCTCCCCACCGATGCGTTCACCTTTCTCGGCTTCCCCCCCAGAAAACAGGGCAAACGACAGGAACTGCTCCGGCGTCTGAAGGAGACAGGCGAAACCATCATATTCTACGATTCCCCCAGACGGATCACCACCCTGCTCCGGGAAATCATCGATACCCTGGGCGACCGGGACGGCGTCCTCTGCCGGGAAATGACCAAACCCCATGAGGAATTCCTGCGGGGGCCCCTTTCATCGATTCTGAAGGAACTGTCCGGACGTTCACAGGTGAAGGGAGAATGTACCCTCCTGATCGGAGGCGGAACAGGAGAAACCATTTCCCCGGCGGATATCCGGGCTGAAATCGAACACGCACTGAATGAAAAGAATGCGTCGGTATCCGTGATATCGAAGCGCATTGCCAGAAAATACGGAGTTTCCAGAAACGATATTTACGCGGAAGCTCTTTCAATTCAACAGGAAAGGAAGGAAAATGGATAAACTTGACGCGATTTTTGCGCCCAGATCGGTTGCCGTGCTGGGGGCCTCCACCACACCGGGAAAGGTAGGCCATGACATCTTTGCCAATATTCTGAAAGGAAATTTCAAGGGAACCCTGTATCCGGTCAATCCCGGTGCAAAATCGGTGCTGAGCGTCCGGGCCTACCCGACCATCACGGAAATTCCCGATCCCGTCGATCTGGGGATTGTCATCCTGCCGCCCCAGCTCGCCCTCAAGTCGGTCGAGGATGCCATGAAAAAGGATATCAAGGGGCTGGTCATTGTCTCGGCCGGTTTCCGGGAAATCGGTCCGGAAGGACGCGAAATCGAGGACCGGATCGTCGATATGTGCCGGGAAGCCGATATCCGTCTGGTCGGTCCCAACTGCCTCGGGGTGATCAACCCGCTTCCTTCGGTGGGGCTCAATGCCAGTTTCTCGGCCCGGATGCCCAAACCCGGCAACATTTCCTTTATTTCCCAGAGCGGCGCGCTTTGCACGGCGGTTCTCGATTTTGCGGCGGACCGGGATTTCGGCTTTTCCAAGTTCATCTCCATCGGCAACAAGGCCGATGTGGACGAACTGGACCTGCTCCGGTATTTTCACCGGGATTACGATACCGAAGTGATCATGATCTATCTGGAGGAACTTCGCCGCGGGCCGGAATTTATTGAAGAGGTCAAGCAGATCACATCAGGCGACCGGCCCACACCGATCCTGGTGATCAAGTCGGGGCGGACCAGTGCCGGGGCCAAGGCGGCGGCATCCCATACGGGTGCGCTGGCCGGTTCCGAAGCGGTGTATAATTCCATCTTCGAGCAGTCGGGGATTATCCGCGTCGAATCGATCAACGAACTCTTCGACTTCGCCAGCACCTTCGCCTATAAAAACGAGAGTACCCTGGGCAAGTTCCGGCGGAAGATACCCGACGGAAACCGGGTCGCCATTGTCACCAACGCCGGCGGTCCCGGCATCGTCGCCACGGACATGACCATCAGTTCGGGGCTGGAACTGGCGCAATTCCGGGAAGAGACGGTGGAAGTGCTGGCCAGTCATCTCCCGGCGGCGGCCAACCTTCACAATCCCGTGGATGTGATCGGTGACGCCTCTTCGGACCGGTACGAAAACGCTCTGGCGGCGGTCATCCGGGACGAAGGCGTGGACGGTTCCCTGGTGATTCTGACACCGCAGTCCATGACCAACGCCCTGGCCACGGCGGAAGCCATCGGCCGCATCGCCCGGCGGACCCACAAGCCGATTCTCTGCTGTTTCATGGGGATCGTCGATGTTTCCCTGGGGGTCAAAAATCTGCAGGAGAGTGGTATTCCGGTTTTCCGTTTCCCGGAAAACGCCGCCAAGGCATTCGGAACCCTGTATCAGTATTCCCGCTGGATGAACCGGCAGCAACTGGCCCAGTTCAAGCTGAAGCATGACGTCAAGACCGCCCGCGGGATTATCGAGCGCTGCCTCAAAGAAGGCAAAACCCGTCTGGGTGAACTGGACGGCCTGGGGCTTCTCAAATGCTACGGTTTCAACATCCTTCCCACGGAACTGGCCAGAACCGATGACGAAGCGGTTTCCATTGCGGAAAAAATGGGCCTGCCGGTGGTGATGAAGATTGTCTCCCCCCAGATTCTGCACAAATCCGACGCGGGCGGCGTCAAGGTCGGTCTCGGCGACGCCGACGCGGTGCGGGGCGCCTTCAACGAGATTGTCGCCAATGCCAGAAACTTCAGCCCGGATGCCGATATCCACGGCGTACTGGTCCAGAAGATGGCCCAGCCGGGCAATGAGGTCATCCTCGGCGCCAACCGGTATCCGGTCTTCGGGCCGCTGCTGATGTTCGGCTTCGGCGGTATCTTTGTCGAGGTATTCAAGGATGTGGCCTTCCGGCTGGCCCCCATCGGCCGGAACGAAGCACGGCGGATGATCCAGAAGATCAAGGCATACCGGCTGCTGACAGGGGTCCGGAACAAACCGGCCTCGGATATCGCCGAAATCGAAAAACTTCTGGTGAGTCTGTCGGATATGGTCATCAATCATCCCGAGATCGAGGAGCTGGATATTAACCCGCTGCTGGTGTATGAAAAGGGTCAGGGCACGACGGTGGCCGACTGCCGCATGATTCTCAAAGCCCCGGATGTACCCGAAGCCTGATCCGACACCGCTGTACCCCGTACTGCTGTCCGTGCCGTCCGGTCCGTACCGGCGTCTCCCGGTCCGGGAGCGGGTCCGGTTTCTCAGCCGGACGGCGCGGCAGGCGCTGCGGTTATCAGCGGAAAAGAGCGGCGTTTCAGCATCCCTGTCGCATCTTTCCCCGGATGATCCGGATGCGCTGCCCAAGGCGGAAAACGGCGCGCCCCTGCCGGTCAACGGCGTTCACTGGTCCCTGACCCACAAACCGGGCTGGGGGGGCGGCGTTGCCGGTCCCCGGCCGGTCGGTATTGATCTGGAGCAGATTCGGCCGTATCATGAGGGACTCCGGGAAAAGATCGCCGACGCCGACGAATGGAAGCTGGTTGATGCGGACGATCCGGCTTCCTTTTTCCGGTACTGGACCGCCAAGGAGGCGGTGCTGAAAGCGGCGGGCATCGGCCTGACGGAACTTTCCCGGTGCAGGATTACGGCGGTCATCGACCGGCACCGGATCAGCGTCCGCTACCGGCAGCACACCTGGACAGTGGCGCAGCATTATTTTGAAGGACATGTGGCAGCCATCGTTTCTGATTATTTTACTATTGACTGGACGGTGATCCATGCAACTGACCCTGACGATTCTCAATGAACGGTACGGTATCTGCCGGATGGATATCGATGCCACCATTCCGGCCTGGCTTCTGGCCGCGCCCTTCTTTTCCATTACCCGTACTCCGGACGAAATGTCCGTGGTCTGCATCGAATCGGCCATTCCCGATGAAGTGGACTGCAACCGGGGCTGGCGCTGCTTCAAGGTGAAAGGCCCGCTTGATTTTTCCCTGACCGGTGTTCTCGCCTCCATCACCCGGCCGCTTTCCAGTGCCAATATCCCGGTTTTTTCCCTTTCGACCTACGATACGGATTATCTTCTGGTTCCGGAAGAACAACTGGCCCCGGCGACCACGGCCCTGTCGGCAGAAGGGTTTGATGTACGCCGTGAAACCGGGTGAAGTTTCCTTTCTCCGGTCTTGCGGTTGCCGGTGACGGTTTGACATGCCAGTTGCCGCTCTTTATCTTCCGTGTATGCAATGAAACAGCAACCGGAAAGGAGAACATCATGCGGCTCATCCATCTCAAATCAGTTCTTACAGGCAGTTTACTGTTTTTCCTCATCACCGGATTTCTGATCGCCTGCCAGTCCAATCCACTCACATTCGAGGGAGACCAGGTGGAGGAAAAGAACCGGGTCATGCTGCAGGAGGGCGGCCCGCACAGCAATGTGTGGGATACTGAAAATGTACTGGTATCCTATGACTATACCCGGAGCGGAACACAGCTGGACATCTCCGGTGCTATCGAACTCCGTGGCGGAGCGGCCAATTTTCACTATGTGAACAAGTTTTCCCTGACACTCTATTTTCTGACACCGGGAGGGGAAATCATCGAAAGTGAAACCATTTTTTCGGCCGGACGGACAGGACGGACGGAAAACTGGGAATTTGACCGGACGCTGGAGATGCCGCCGGGAACCGGCGCACTGGCCTTCGGATATTCCGGAGAGGTGCGCGGAACCGGACGGGATACCGCTCCCTGGAGCTTCTGGGAAACACCCATTTAATCAATTGTACAGACAGATGTGAATAACGGAA
Source organism: Desulfobacteraceae bacterium (assembly GCA_041641935.1). GTDB lineage: Bacteria > Desulfobacterota > Desulfobacteria > Desulfobacterales > Desulfococcaceae > JBEPXL01. The sequence continues at coordinate 5,487 of JBEPXL010000099.1, forward strand.
GGAGAAAACGATGGAAGATCAGGCGCTGGACATTCTGAAGGAAGCGATTCTGCTGGAACGCAGGGGCCGGGAATTTTACCAGAATGTGGCCGACCGGACCGAAAAGGCGGCGGTGAAAGACTTTTTCGAAACCATGGCCCTGGAAGAGGAACGGCACATCAAGGTGCTTTCGGAGCAGTTCCACAGCCTTCAGGAGAGCGGTTCCTTTGCGTCCAAGGCGTATGTTTCCACTGAAACCGACGCCATCGCCACGGCGGTTCTGAGCGACAGGATAAAGGAGAGCATCGCCGCCGCCGGATTTGAAGCCGCCGCTATCTCTGCGGCCATTTCAATGGAAGAGCGGGCCGTAAAACTGTATGCCGAGCGGGCGGAGAAGACGAATGATCCCGAAGAGAAAAAGCTCTATGACTGGCTTTCCCGCTGGGAACAGGGCCACCTGAACGCGCTGATGGACATGGACAAAGCGCTTCTGGAAAAGGTCTGGTTCGATCAGCAGTTCTGGCCGTTCTGAGGCTGCACACGATCCTCTGTGGCTGTTCCCTCAGAAGGCAGGCACAGAGGAGTTGTCTCCCGTATATTTCCGGCCCTGACCGATACAGACCGGTCAGCGGCCTTTGCCTTGACAAGTTCCCTCCCCTTTATGTAACGGTAGAAGAACAGAGAGTACAGACGCTTTCGTTGATCTGAATCCACACAAGGAGGGAGCATGTCTTCGCATTCATCCACCCAGCTGATGAGCCGCCGCCATTTTCTGTGGCTCACATCCATGTCGGCGGCGGGTCTTGCCACCGGCTGTGCGATTGATCCGATAACCGGCCAGCGGCAGTTGATGCTGGTGAGCCGGGACACGGAAATCAAAATTGACCAGCAGCAGTCTCCGTATCAGTTTTCCACCGATTACGGCCTCTCCAGAGATCAGTCTCTCAATGCCTATGTCAATGAAGTCGGCCAGCAGCTGATCCCCTACACCCACCGGCCGGACATGCCCTATTCCTTCCGCACCGTCAATGCCACCTACATTAACGCATACGCCTTCCCCGGGGGGAGCATCGCCCTCACCCGGGGGATTCTGCTGAAACTGGACAACGAAGCGGAACTCTCCGCCCTTCTGGGGCATGAAGTGGGACACGTCAATGCCCGCCATACAGCGGAACAGCTTTCCAAAAACCAGGTGGTATCGGCACTGGTCGGCGGCATCACGGCGGTGGTCAGCGCGAAATACTCCCAGTACGCCAACCTCGCCCAGCAGCTCGGTATGCTCAGCGCCGGCGCATTGCTGGCCCACTACAGCCGGGACAATGAGCGGGAAGCCGACGCCCTCGGCAATGAATACATGATCAAGAGCGGCTACAGCACCCTCGGATTTATCGGCCTGATGGACATGCTCAACTCTCTTTCCAGCCGTTCTCCGGGGTACGCCGACGTTCTTTTTTCCACCCATCCCATGAGTCAGGAACGGTATCAGGCGGCGGTTGACCGAGCCACAACGGTCTACCAGCAGAGCAAAAGCCTGCCGCTGAACCGGGACCGGTACATGGACCGGATTGCACGGCTGCGGGCCATCAGCGACGCCATTGACGCCATGCAGAAGGCGGAAGCGGCGATGGGGAAAAATGACTTCGATCAGGCATCCTCCCTGCTCAAGGGAGCGCTCCGGGCGGCGCCGGACGATTATGCCGGTCTGGCGATGATGGCCAAGTGCCAGATCGCAATGGAACGGTTCCGTGAAGCGGAGCGGTATGCGGCAGAAGCTCAGCAGGCATATCCCGGCGAAGCCCAGGCGCATCTCCTGGGCGGTTTTGCCAAACTCCAGCGGGAACGGTTCAGCAGTGCCTATCAGGAGTTCAACAACTACGACCGGATCCTGCCCGGCAATCCCAACACGGCTTTTTTCAAAGGATTCTGCCTGGAAGGAATGAACCGCAGAAGAGAAGCGGCGGAACACTACGGCCAGTACCTTCAGGTCGTCCAGAAGGGCCCCAAGGCCGAACATGCCTATAAAAGTCTGGTGGCATGGGGTTATATCAAGCAATGATACAGTTGTTTCGGAAAAGGCGGAGCCTGCGAAGATCCCTCCGCTTTTCTGCTGTCGTCACACTTGCGGCGTGGCTGTTTTTCAGTGGTCTGATCCATGCCCAGACCCTGCCGGACAGAAGCTGTGTCATCCTCTCCCGGCACAGCGGCAAAGCACTGCAGGTCCATCATGCCAGCGTGGAGAGTCTGAGCAATGTGGAACTGTATCATTTTTACGGCGGAGCCCATCAGTGCTGGCGGTTTGCACCGGAGCGGTTCCAGGAGGATACCCGTTCCTTTGCCGTCTTTTCCCTCAGAAGCGGCAAGGTGCTGGATGTCATGGGCTACAGCAGGGAAAACGGCGCCAATGTGCAGCAGTTCAGTTATTATGGAACCCATAACCAGCACTGGCGCTTCATTCCCGTCGATGAAACGGGCTACAGCATCATCTCCCGCAACAGCGGCAAGTGCCTGTCGGCAGTGGACGCAGAGAACGGTGCGAATGTACGCCAGTTCACCTGCACGGGAGAAAATCATCAGATATGGGATGTACGGGCCTATCCCTATGCCGATACGGCCTGTCAGATCATTTCCAAAGGGAGCGGAAAGGCGCTGGATGTATTCAGCCGGGAACTGGACAAGGGAACCAATGTCCAGCAGTTCGAGCCGAACGACAAGCCCAACCAGCGCTGGACCCTCGCCCCCAGCGGTATGGAAGACGGCGTACCGACGTATGTTCTTGTTTCCCTGCACAGCGGGCTGGTACTGGATGTCGTCGGGAAGCGAAAGGATGACGGCGCCAATGTGCAGCAGTACACCTACAGCGGCAGGGATAACCAGCGGTGGAAACTGATCCCGGTTCCGACCGCCGCTGACGGCGTGGAAGACCTGGCGGCCCCCCCGACCCATCCGGCGGAAACGGAAATCGTTCCGGACCGGTATTACCGGTTTGCCGCCGTCCACAGCGGAAAATGCCTGGACGTGGAAGGCGACAGCGATGAAGACCGGGCCAATGTGCAGCAGTATGAATGCCACGATGGCGACAACCAGCTGTGGCAGCTGATCGAACACCGGATTGTGCCGAATCTCTCCGGAAAATAACGTTTTGATGATCGATACCCCAGTAACAGTTTCGTTACAGACAATCATGGAGAAAATCATCTGATGAAGGCGCTGTGCCTGAAGGGAATCAAAAACCTCGCGATGGAAGAACGTCCGGCTCCGCAGTCGGGACCGGATGAGGTGCTGCTTCAGGTTACCCACTGCGCCGTGTGCCGGACCGACGCCAAAATGTGGGCGAACGGTCACCGGGATCTGGTACTGCCGAGAATTCCGGGCCATGAAATCTGCGGTATGCTGCCCGATTCCCGGAAACGCTTTGTGGTCTGGCCGGGACAGTCCTGTGGTCACTGTCGCTTCTGCCGGAGCGGTGCGGAAAATCTCTGCCGGGAAATGCGGATCACGGGATTTCATTCCGACGGCGGATTTGCCGAAGCGGTGCAGGTTCCGAAACAGAGCCTTCTGGCGGTGGCCGACGATCTGCCGGGTGATCTGGCCTGTCTTGCCGAACCGCTGGCCTGCACCCTGAATGCCCTGGAACAGGCGCAGTTTAAACCCGAAGACCGGGTTCTGATTTACGGTGCGGGACCGGTGGGACTGCTGATGGGGCTGGCGGTTCGTGCCTGTGGTGGAAAACCGGCGATTCTGGAGGTGAATCCGCAACGGCTGGAACAGAACCATCTCTTTCTGGAACGTACCGGTATTGCCGCTGCCGCCCCGGAGG
>JBEPXL010000100.1:0-9267 GCA_041641935.1 Desulfobacteraceae bacterium
GATCCCGATGCGCTGGTTGAAGTGAGCCTGGAGGGGAAGGGAACCCACCGTCTCCCCCAGGACTGCCTGCGCCTCCTCGAGGACTAGAAACGGAACAACCGGATATCCGGAGCCGCTGCCAGGCGGCCTTCCGGCGAAGGGAAACGAGATTATGCGGTATATCACCATCGACGGCCGGGAGTACCCGGCTGAAGAAGGGAAGACTGTGCTCGATGTGGCACGGGCGAACGGCATCAAAATTCCCACGCTCTGCTATCATCCGGCCCTGACCCCGTCCGGCTCCTGCAAGCTCTGCGGTGTGGAAGTGACCGGTTCATCGGGACGGCCCGTCATCATGCTCTCCTGCATCCTGAAAGCCAAGGAGGGGCTGGCCGTCAACACCACCGGCGAAAAAGTCGAATTGGCCCGGCGCAAAGCCTTCCGGAGCCTTCTGCAGATGTCTCCCCAGTCCCGGACCATCCGGATGATGGCCGACGAATACGGGGTGGATCTGGGCCCGCCGCCGGACGGCTGCATCCGCTGCCGCCTCTGTGTCCGGGTCTGCCGGGAAATCGTGGGCGCGTCGGCCCTGAAGATGGAAAAACGGGAGGGAACCCGCTATATCGTTCCCGTCGAAGGAGAATGCATCGGGTGCGGCACCTGCGTCAATATCTGTCCGACCAATGTCATCGGGATGGAAGACCGGGACAATGTCCGGATCATTACCATACGGGACGAGACCATCGGACGACATCCGCTGGAAACCTGCGAAGGGTGCGGAAAGCGCTTTGCCACACCGAAGTTTCTCGAACATATCCAGAAACGGACCCGCCCCCACGCCGGTGTCAAGGAACCGCACCAGTACTGCCCCACCTGTGCCAAACTGCTTTCCGACCGGATCAGGACAGCCGGCGCAAAGGGCCAGCAGAATCCCTGATGCGGCAACGTATTGTGACATTTAACGTGTGAACGTGTAAACATATATGGAACATTCTTCATTGAAAACAGACAACGGATCATCTGCGGAAACCATCTGGTGCCGCGACCATACCGGCCAGACCTATTCCTTTGATGATTTTTTTCGAAAAGTAGAAGCCTTTCACGGCTTTCCCGCCCCCGGTCTGCTTCTCGGCGGACGGATGGTGGCGCTGGCGATGGACCGGCTGCCGCCGGATACACTCTTTGACGCCATCACCGAAACCGCAAGCTGCCTGCCGGATGCGGTCCAGATGCTGACCCTCTGCACCGTCGGCAACGGCTGGCTCAAGGTATGGGATCTGGGGCGCTATGCCGTCACCCTCTATGACAAATACCAGGGAAACGGCATCCGGGTCGCCATCGATCCGGTCCGTCTGGCGGACTGGTCCGAATACTATGTCTGGCTCTACAAGCAGAAAGAGAAAAAGGAGCAGGACTACCAGCGGCTGATCGATGAAATCCGGCAGGCCGGGGACACGGTCATGAAAGTGACCGCCGTCCAGGTGCAGCCCCAGCACCGGATCAAGCAGAGCAAGGGGGAAATCGCCACCTGCGCCCTCTGCGGTGAGCCCTACCCGCTGGCCCACGGCGGTATCTGCCGGGGATGCCAGGGACGGACGCCCTATGTGAACGACGGCGCGGCCCTGCGGAACCCGGAAGGAAGTGACGCCCCGGACCTTGAACGGATCTCCGCAGCGGAGGCAGTGGGGGAACAGGCCCTGCACGATATGACCCAGATCATTCCCGGCGAGGAAAAAGGCCCGGCATTCAAGCGGGGCCAGACCATCACCGCCGGAGATGTGTGCCGGCTCCACCAGATGGGGCGGTTTCATCTCTATACCGCCAAAGACGGCAAAGCCCCGGAGGGATGGGTTCACGAAGACGACGCCGCCCTCGCCTTCGCACAGGCCATGGCCGGAGACGGCGTGGTCTACAAGACACCGCCCCGGGAAGGCAAAATCAATTTCACGGCCGGACGGGACGGACTGCTGACGGTGGATGTGGAACGGCTGACCGCCTTCAACACCATTCCCGGCGTCATGTGCGCGACGCGGAAGCGGTACCAGGTGCTGCACCGGGGGGACGCCTTTGCGGGAACGCGTGCCATTCCGCTCTACCTGAACGAGAGTGATTTCTATACCGCCCTGTCGGTTCTGGAGAACGGCCCCCTGCTCAACGTGCTGCCCCTTCGCAGCGCAAAGGTCGGCATACTGGTGACGGGGACGGAAGTCTTCCGGGGGCTGGTCAAGGACCGGTTCATCCCCATTGTCCGCGCCAAGGTGGAGAAGTTCGGCTGTTCCGTTGTGGCATCGGATATTGTCCCGGATGACCGGGAACAGATCCGGGAAGGCATCGATGCCATGCGCCGGGCCGGTGCGGATCTGATCGTCACCACGGCCGGGCTTTCGGTGGACCCGGACGATGTCACCCGTCAGGGGCTGATCGCCGCCGGCTGTACCGACATCCGCTACGGCGCACCGGTCCTGCCCGGGGCCATGACCCTGCTGGCCGCCATCGGGGATGTGCAGGTCATCGGTATTCCGGCCTGCGGGCTTTATCACGACACCACCAGTTTCGATCTGCTGCTGCCCCGTCTTCTGGCCGGGGTTCCGGTGACCCGGCGGGATCTGGCGGCACTGGGACACGGCTCCTTCTGCCTGTCCTGCAGTCCGTGTACGTTTCCCCGGTGTTCATTCGGACAGTAATCCGTCTGTCAGCAGAAGGAACAATCTTTTCTTTTACATGATAAAAATGATGACGGTCACGGCGGCACAATCCTGCCGCCCTGTGATCCGGATTTTCTGTATAATGATTTGAAGTTCAATCGCTCCCGGCGCGTCTGCCCGGAGCATATGGATTCAGGAGGAATAATGGCCGGCAAAGAAGAAGTTTACAGCATCTGTGGTATGTGTACGGTCCGTTGTCCGATCAAGGTTGAAACGGAGAACGGCGAAATCACCTTTCTGCAGGGAAATCCCAATTTCCCGAGCATGAAAGGGGCCGTCTGCCCGCGCGGGGCGGCCGGTGTGGCGCTGTTCAAGGACCGGGAACGGCCCCAGAACCCGATGATCCGCGACGGCGAGCGCGGAGAAGGAAAATGGCGGAATGTGAGCTGGGATGAAGCCCTGGACTATGTAGCGGACAGACTCAAAGGCGTCATTGACAAATACGGCGCGCGGAGCGTCGCCCTCACCGACCGGGGCGGACCCTTCCGTGACATGCACCGTGCCTTTCTCCGGGGACTGGGTTCCCCCAACTACTGCAACCATGACACCTCCTGCGCCCGGAATGTCCAGCACGCCAGCCTCTCGGTCACCGGTATGGGACGGAAGGATTTTTCCTACGATCTCAAGAACGCCCGCCACGTGGTGCTGCAGCTCCGCAACATGTACGAGTCGATCAATGTGCAGGAGGTCAACGACCTGTCCGATGCCCAGGAGAACGGCTGCAAGCTGACGGTGATCGACATCCGTGCCAATATATCGGCCACCAAGGCCGACAACTTTTTCATGATCCGCCCCGGCGCGGATTATGCCTTCAATCTGGCGGTGATCCATGAACTGATCGACAGCCGCCGCTACAACGCCGATTATGCCAGAAAGCATATCAAGGATCTGGACAAACTGGAATCCTTTGTGGCCCCCTACACCCCCGAATGGGCGGAACAGGAGACCGGCATCTCCGCCGGTGAACTCCGCCGGTTTGTGAAGGAACTGGCCGAAGCTGCGCCTGCGGTCATCTGGCATCCGGGCTGGATGATGGCCCGGTACACCAATTCCTTTTATGTCTGCCGGTCCATCTACCTGATCAATGCCCTGCTCGGTTCCATCGGCGCCAAAGGCGGCCTGCCGGCGGTGAGCAAACCGGGTGACGTGGGACGCAAGGGACTCAAGAAGATGATGGATATCTACCCCAAACCCGAAGAAAAGCGGGCCGACGGCGTGGGGTGGAAATACAATCATGTGGAAAGCGGTCCGGGGCTGACCCATCTTCTCTACGAGGCCATGGAAACCGAAGATCCCTATCCGGTGAAGGCGTATCTCTGCTTCCGCCATGATCCCCTCATGGGATTTCCGGAACCGGAACGGCTGCGGAAAAAGTTCGACAACCTCGACCTGCTCGTCTCCATCACCTTTTCCTGGTCGGATACGGCATGGATTTCCGATGTGGTGCTGCCCATGTCCACCTACCTGGAGCGGGAAAGCATTCTGGCGACCAAGAGCAGCCTGTCGCCGTTCTTCTTCCGCAGGGCGCGGTCCGTGGACCCCCGGTACGACACAAAGGCGGACTGGGAAATCTGGTCCGAACTGGCAAAGCGGCTGGGGCTGGATGATCTGGTCTTTGAATCCGCTGAAGACCTCTGGAACTTTCAGCTGGAGGGAACGGGCGTCCGCATCGAGGATTTCGACGATTCCGGCAAGGTTCCCCTGGCCGATGGCCGGATCTACAAGGATATGGACAACTTCAAGTTCAAGACGCCGTCCGGCAAGATCGAGGTCATCTCGGAAAAGCTGGAAAAGGAAGGCATCCCCTCCCTGCTGCCCTATGAGGCACGCAAACGGCCGGCCGAGGACGAGTTCCGGATCACCTTCGGGCGCTGCGCCCTCCATACCCAGGGCCATACCGTCAACAATCCCATGCTCTTCGAGCAGATGCCGGAGAATGTCCTCTGGATCAATGCCGAAGCCGCAAAGAAGCTCGGAATCAGCGACGGCAATACGGTGGCGGTGACCAGCAACGGCTATACCGAGACGATCAAGGCGAAGGTGACGAAGTTCATTCACCCCGAAGCGGTCTTTGTGGTCCACGGCTTCGGCCATACCCTGCCCGTGGAAAGCCGGGCCTTCAAGCGCGGTCTGGCGGACAACAAGTTCATGCCCGGCGGGCTGGACTGCTGGGACAAAGTCGGCGGCGCCGTGGCCTATCAGGAGCACTTTGTAAAAGTACAGAAGATCTGAACCATCGTCCCACTGTGCGCGGAGCGGCCCCCGCCGTTCCGCGTATTCCGTACCTCTCTCATCTCATGTCCCCCGGGCGCAGGAGCGATCCTGCGCCCTTTTTTGTGACTGCTCCTTTTTTCCCGTTTTATCTTCTTGAAATCGGATGGAAAACTGTATACAAGAGCATCTGGATCCAACATTTTCAACACTGAAAGGAGCAACACCCTGTGGAACTGAATGAAGTCACCATAACCAGAGCGATTATAGACCGATACTACAAGAAACTGATCGACAACCTGGAAACCGACGTCGCCATCGTCGGCGGGGGTCCGTCCGGGCTGGTGGCCGGATATTATCTGGCCAGAGCCGGAAAGCGGGTCGCCCTCTACGAACGGAAGCTGAGCATCGGCGGCGGCATGTGGGGCGGCGGCATGATGTTCAACGAAATCGTCGTCCAGAAAGCGGCCGTCCATATTCTGGAGGAGTTCGGCATCCGGGCTCAGAAATATGAAGAGAACTACTACACCGCCGACTCCGTGGAAGCCATCTCCACCCTCACTTCCAAAGCGGTGCAGGCCGGGCTGACCATCTTCAACTGCATCAGTGTGGAGGATGTGCTCATGCGGCCCGACAAGGTGATGGGCCTGGTGCTCACCTGGTCCGCCGTGGAAATGGCGGGGCTGCATATCGATCCCCTGTCGGTCCGTTCAAAATACGTGGTGGACGCCACCGGTCATGCCACCGAGGTCGTCCGTGTGGTACAGAAGAAAGTGCCGGGTGATCTCCAGACCGATTCGGGCAAAATCGAAGGGGAAAAATCGATGTGGTCCGACCGGGCGGAAACCCTGACCCTGGAAAATACCCGGGAAGTCTATCCCGGCCTTTACGTGGCGGGAATGGCCGCCAATGCCACCTTCGGTGGGCCGCGCATGGGACCGATCTTCGGCGGAATGCTGCTCTCCGGAGAAAAGGTCGCGGACATGCTGCTGAAAAAACTGTAGTCATCCCTGTCTGCAGAAGGGCAGGCACACAGACCTGCCCTTCTGCAGTACCGCAAAATTCCGCAAAAGTACGCCGAAACCCGTCACCCTTCTCCGGGACATGCCAATGGAAACACCATACTGGCTGGACAGAACCGAATTCCCCTTCCCTTCCTACTTTTTTCCGCTGGAGATGGGCAACCTCCATTATGTCGATCACGGCAACGGTTCCCCCATCGTGATGGTCCACGGGAATCCCGTATGGTCCTTTGTCTACCGGCATCTCATTGCAGGACTGGCGGACCGGTACCGTTGCATTGCCGTGGATCATATCGGGTTCGGCCTGTCGGACAAGCCCCGGCGCTGGTCCTACCATCCCCCCGATCACGCCCGGAACCTGGACACCTTCCTGGAAGCCCTCGATCTGGAAGACGTCACCCTTGTTGTGCAGGACTGGGGCGGCCCCATCGGCCTTTCCTGGGCACTTGATCATCCGGAGCGGGTTTCCCGTCTGGTGATCCTGAACACCTGGATGTGGTCCGTCCGGGGCGATTTCCACTTTGAAACCTTCAGCCGGTTTTTCGGTACACCCGCAGGCCGGTTTCTGATCCTCCGGTTCAATTTCTTTGTCCGCATCCTGATGCCGATGATGTTCCGGGGCATCCTGCCGAAACCGATCCGCCGCCATTACGTTCAACCGCTCTCCAGACCGGAGGACCGGAAAGGATGCTGGACGTTCCCCGAACAGATTCTCGGGGCGGACGCGTGGCTCCGGGATCTCTGGTCCCGTCGGCAGGCCATTGCGGAGAAACCGGCGCTGATCCTCTGGGGGCTGAAGGACATCGCCTTCCGGAAACAGGAACTGCACCGGTGGATGCAGATCTTCCCGGATGCCGGGGTTATCCGCTATCCCGACGCCGGTCATTTCGTTCAGGAAGATATCGGCCCCGACCTGTGTCCCGTCATCGAAGAGTTCCTCTCTTCATGATTCTGAGACGCCTGATTTTCTTGTGGAAATGCCACAGACATGGTAGACTGCATCTGTTGCAGTATCCCCTGTCACCTGGCGGTTCCGGTCTGACTTTCCGGGTGATCCTGTTTCCCATTTTTATGCCGGTGTTCCTGCGGTACACCGGATCGGTCATGCGACAGGTGAGCTGACTGTGATCCCCTAACCTGAAACGAAAGGAAAGGTCATGCCACATGAATTTGCAGGCAACTTTGCCGCCAAACACCCGCCGGGAACGGAATCGGACCCCGTACTGGCAGAGGCCATAGAGCAGAAGATAAAGGAGGGAACCCTCTCCTGCGCCGCCGCCCACGGCATTGCACAATCCGCGAACGTGCCTGTCGCCGAAGTGGGCAAGACCGTGGATCTGCTCAACTACCGGATTGTGAAATGCCAGATGGGGCTGTTCGGGTATTCCCCCGGCAAAAAGATTGTGGAACGGGCCGCTTCGGTCTCTCCAAAGCTCCGGGACGCCATTCACGACGCCCTGGTCCATAACCGCCTCCCCTGCACCGATGCCTGGCGCATTGCCGAAGAGTTCCATATTTCCCTGCTCGGCCTCGGGGCGGCCTGCGAAAACCTGCGGGTGAAGATCAAGCCCTGCCAGCTGGGGGCGTTCTGACATGGGCGTTTCCCCTTCGGTCCATCCGATCCTCTTTGTGGGCGCAGGGCCCGGTGATCCCGATCTGATCACCGTCAAAGGACAGCGGGCCCTGCAGGAGGCCGACCTGGTGGTCTATGCCGGATCACTGGTTCCCGAAGCGCTGCTCCGGTGGACAAAGCCGGACTGTGAAACCGTCAACAGCGCGCCCCTGCACCTGGCCGAATTCGTGGACCGGATGGTCACGGCGTACCGGGCCGGAAAACGGGTGGTCCGGCTCCATACCGGTGATCCGGCCCTGTACGGGGCCATCGCCGAACAGATCGCCGAACTCGGAAAACGGGAGATTCCCTTTGAAGTGATTCCGGGGGTGACAGCGGCCTTTGCGGCGGCCGCAGTGATGGGCATCGAATATACCCTGCCGGAGGTGACCCAGACCCTCATCCTGACCCGCATGGCCGGACGGACCCCGGTTCCCGAAGCCGAGGCACTGGAGTCCCTGGCCCGGCATGAAGCCTCTCTTGCCATTTATCTGAGTATCAGTATGGTGGATCAGGTGGCCGGGGTGCTGGCCCGGACCTACGGACCCGACGCCCCGGTTGTGGTGGCCAGCTGTGTGAGCCAGCCGGAGGAGCGGATGATTCATACAACAGTGAGGGAGATGACGGCGGTGGTACAGCGGGAGAAGATACGGAAACAGGCGCTGATCATCGCAGGCCGGGCCCTGGATCCGGTCCGCCAGACCACGGCCCGGAAATCCCGGCTCTACGACAAAGCATTTACCCATGAATACAGAGACGGACGGTAGTCGGTACTATCCGGCTGCCGCTCTGGTCCCTGCCTGCCATCTGCCGCTTTCGATGTTCTTTTCCGCAGATTCGACCCACTGCATCAGCCGCCGGACGCTGCTGATGTAGCCGAATTCCCTGGACACTGCATAGAACGCTTCTTCATTCCGCCGGATCGATGACAGAATCTCCAGTTCCCCTTCGGAACCGACCCGTTCCAGCCCCCGCACGGCAATGGTGAGATGCTTGATCAGCATTTCAGGAAGCGCCGGTTCCTGTTTCAGCAGATAGAGATCGGAAATGGGATTTCCGTACCGGCGGACGGCGCTCCGCAGCACCGACCGGGCGGTACTGCCGCCGCAGAGGGCCAGGAAGATGTGGATTTCCCGTTCCAGCAGAAAGAGAAAGCGCGGCGTAATCTCCGGGTCTTCGGCGGTGAATCCTTCCATGATCATGCCGGAAATGGAGCGGATCTTCCGGAAGACGCCCTCCTGCTCGGCATCGATCATGCCGGCCACCGCCGCCGCGATGGTTCCGTCGAGCCCGTCCCGGACCAGCAGCACCTCTTCCGGCGTCATTTCGATGTTGACCTTGAGTTCCTTGTTGTAGGTGCGGAGCAGCAGACTGCCGAGCATGAAGGCATTCCGTTCGGAAAACCGGATCTGTTCGGGCCGGCGCAGCACATCGGCGAGGAGCATTTCCAGGGCGTCCAGGGGTTTTTCCATGCGGGCGATCAGGTACTGGAGGGCGTTGAGGAAGGAGACCCGGTCGTTGCGGCTGGGGATTTCCTTGAGGTAATGCCACAGAAACCGGAAGACCTTCTTTTCATGCCGGGCGAACCGGGGAATATGATGCTCGAAGACCGTCCGGAGAAACCGTCCCTGCTCGTCAAAACACCCTTTCAGAAGCTGAATCAGGTCTTCGGCGGCGTCCGGCGTGATGCTGAAATCCCGGGCGAGGGTGTCGTAGTCCTTTGCGTCAAAATCGATAT
>JBEPXL010000101.1:0-9200 GCA_041641935.1 Desulfobacteraceae bacterium
CCCTGACCCACTGTGACATCCTCAAGCTGAGTGACGAGGAACTGACGGTACTGCGGGATATGTTCGGTGTCAGCGGACCGGATGACGAGGCGGTCCGCTCCCTGATGGACCGGTTCGGCATTCAGCGGGTAAGCCTCACGGGCGGTAAAGCGGGCAGTCGGCTCTACACGCCGGAAACGGTATATGCCGTCGGGGTGGAGAAAAACATTCAGGTGGTCGATACCGTCGGGGCGGGGGATGCGTATGCCGCCATGATGGCCACGGGATATCTGCTCGGCTGGAAACCGGAGCAGATGCTGAAGCGGGCCAATACATTTGCGGGCGCCATCTGCGAGGTAAAGGGGGCCATACCGGATGACGATCACTTTTATGATCCGTTTTTACGCTGGCTAAAGGGGGAACAGGAATGAAAGACGGTTTGTACTTTCAACTCTTCAGCATTCACGGCCTGCTGCGGTATACCGGCATGGAACTGGGCCGGGATGCCGACACCGGAGGACAGATCAAGTATGTGGTCGAACTGGCCGAGGCCCTCAGCGCACACGAAAAGGTCCGGCGTGTGGATCTCTTTACCCGGCTGATCGCCGACAAGCGGGTTTCCGATGACTACAGCCGTCCTGTGGAAGAGATTACCGATAAATTCCGGATCATCCGGATCCAGTGCGGGGGAAAGCGGTACATGCGCAAGGAACTCCTCTGGCCCCATCTGGATGAATATATCGACAAGACCATCAAGTTCATCCGGCGGGAGGGTGAAAGCCCGGATATTGTCCACGGCCACTATCCCGATGCCGGATACGTCGGCATTAAACTTTCCGATTATTTCGGCACCCCCTTCATTTTTACCGGCCATTCCCTGGGACGTCCCAAGAAACAGAAGCTCCTCAATGACGGCATGAGCCCCGAGGAGATTGACAAAAAGTACTGCATTGAGCGTCGGATCGCCACCGAAGAGGAGATCATCCAGCGGGCCGACCTGATCATCACCAGCACGCGCCAGGAGATCGATAAACAGTACGACATGTACGAGAACAGCGAAAAAGCCGAATATGCCGTCATTCCGCCGGGGATCAACCTGGAGAAGTTCTATCCCTATTATCATGACCTGATGCCCGAGAGCAAAAAGGAGGAGGAAGCGATTCAGGCCCATGCGTCGGTGCAGGAAGAACTGAACCGGTTTTTCATGTCCCCCGACAAACCGCTGATTCTGGCCCTCTGCCGGGCGGACAAGCGGAAAAACATTTCCGGGCTGATCGCGACCTACGGCAGTGACAAGGAACTGCAGGCCATGGCCAATCTTGCCATCTTTGCGGGCCTCCGGCGGAATATCGCCGAGATGGAGGAAAATGAAAAGGACGTGCTGACGGATATGCTCCTCCAGATGGACCGGTATGATCTCTACGGCAAGATGGCGATTCCGAAACGGCATGACTTTACCTACGAGGTGCCCGAACTCTACCGGATCACCGGAGAGAAAAAAGGGGTTTTCGTCAATGTCGCCCTGACCGAACCCTTCGGGCTGACCCTGATCGAGGCTTCGGCCTGTGGTCTTCCCATCGTGGCAACCAATGACGGCGGCCCCCGTGACATCATGGAGAACTGCCGCAACGGGATTCTGGTCGATCCGACAGACCGGGAGGCCATCCGGGATGCGATCAAGAAGATGATCACCGACGCCGGGTGGTGGAAGTCCTGTTCCACCAGCGGCATCAAGGGCGTCAACGAGCACTACAGCTGGGAAGCCCATGTCCAGAAATTTCTCCACCGCATGGAAGAGACCGTTAAGACAGGGCGGAAGTCCGGCGGAAAGGCCGAAGTACCCGGGGAGAATCCGGTGGGGGACCGGCTGACCCGGCTCGATTACCTGCTGATGACGGACATTGACAACACCCTGGTCGGGGATGAGGCGGCACTGAAGCGGCTGATGGAGATTCTGGAAGCCAGCCGAGAGAATATCGGCTTCGGGGTTGCCACCGGCAGGACCATCTCCTCGACCCTGCAAGTGTTTGAAAAGTATGACCTGATTGTACCCGATGTGATCATCTCCTCGGTCGGTGCGGAAATGTACTACCGCTGGGAATCCTTTCCCGATGAAGGCTGGCAGGCCCACATCTCCAAGTGGTGGGACCGGGATAAGATCCGGGAAACACTGGCCCCCGTCGGTTTTCTGGAGTACCAGGAAGAGGAAAACCAGCGCCCGTTCAAGATCAGCTACTACATGCAGTCGGAAAAGGACCGGCTGGCCTATCTGCACGATCTTCTGACCCGGAACCGGTGTCACTACAACCTGATCTACTCGGATGGAAAGTACCTCGATATTCTTCCGCCGCGGGCCTCCAAGGGGAAGGCGATCCGGTATCTGAGCTATAAATGGGAAATTCCCCTGGAGCACATGATGGTCTGCGGGGATTCCGGCAATGATGAGGAAATGTTCCGGGGAAACACCCTGGGCGTCGTCACCGGGGATCATGATCCGGCCCTGGACAAGCTGAAAGGCAAAAAACGGATCTATTTTTCTGAAAAGGAGTACGCCGACGGGATCATCGACGGACTCAATCACTACAAACTTATTGAGCGGGCAAAGGCAGAAGAGGTGTCATGAAAAACATAATCGCCACAATCATTCCGGAAAATGAGCAGCAGGCCTTCAGGGATTTTATCTTCGTCCTCAGCAGGCAGGAAAACAGGTATCTGCTCCGAAACGATATCCTTTTGAAATTCAGGGAATTCTGCAGTGAAAAAGGAAAAGACGCCCATTTTCTGCAGGAATCGGCGACCGCCCGGTTTTTCAACCAGGTCCCGGAACTCTTTATCCTGGAAGATATTATTCTGATCATGCACCGGTACACCATTGCCCGGTATATGTTCTATCAGGTGAGTATCAACGGGAAGTATATGGAGAGTATCACAACGGCACAGTATCTGGATTACAAGGATGTGTATGTGCTGGGCAGGGGGCCCGCCCGGCGGACGCCCCCCATGCGCATTGATTTCAAGCCGTTTTACGATTATTCGCCGACCATGCGCGACAGCAGGAATATCGGCAACGGGATCAATTTTCTGAGCAAGCACCTCTCCAGCGGCCTTTTCCAGGATCCGGAAAAGTGGGGACAGAAGCTCTTCGAATTTATCCGCCTCCACAAAATCAACGAAAATCCGATGCTGGTCAACAGCGTCATTCTGGACCGGAAGGATGAATTCCTGAATGAACTGGAGAAAACCATCCAGTGGCTCGGGAAGATACCCTCCGATACGCCGTACGCAGAGGTGAGAGGAAGGCTCAACAAGAGCGGTTTCGAGGCGGGGTGGGGGAAGGATGCGGGCCGCATCCGGGAGACCATGTCCATGCTCTACGATCTTTTCAGCGAGCCCGGCACGGAAAACCTGGAGGAGTTTATCTCGCGGATTCCCATGATTTCCAAAATCGCCATCATTTCCCCCCACGGCTGGTTCGGTCAGGAGAATGTGCTGGGCAAGCCGGACACGGGCGGGCAGGTCATCTATATCCTGGACCAGGTCCGGGCCCTGGAAAAGTATCTGGCCTACAAGTTCGACCTGGCGGGGATTGACGTGGAGCCGAAGGTCATCGTCGTCACCCGGCAGATTCCCAACGCCGGAAACACCACCTGTGACCACCGGATCGAAAAGATTTATCAGACCCGGAACTGCTGGATCCTGCGGGTTCCCTTCAAGAACCGGAATCTGGAAGTGGTCCGCGACTGGATGTCCCGGTTCCGCATCTGGCCGTACCTGGACCGGTTCGCCTATGATACCCAGCGGGAACTGATGAGTGAGTTCCACGGGAAGCCCGATCTGATCATCGGCAACTATTCCGACGGCAATCTGGTGGCGACCCTCCTGTCGGACAAGCTCGATGTGATTCAGTGTACCATCGCTCATGCGCTGGAGAAGACCAAGTACCTCTTTTCGGATCTCTACTGGGAAAAGATGGAGGAGGACTACAATTTTTCCCTCCAGTTCACGGCGGACATGATTGCCATGAACAAGTCCGACTTTATCATCACCAGTACCTTTCAGGAGATCGCCGGAACCGAAACCACCATCGGCCAGTACGAATCCCACCAGCTGTTTACCCTGCCGGGTCTCTATCAGGCGGTCTGCGGGGTGGAACTCTTCGCGCCCAAGTTCAATGTGGTGCCGCCGGGAGTGGATGAAAACAATTATTATCCCTATCACCAGCGGGAACGGCGCATCACCAGCAAAACCGAGCACTGGGAAGAACGGCTCTTTGTCACGGAATCGGACGATATTTACGGATGGCTCAAAGATCCGGACAAGCGGCCTGTCTTCACCATGGCACGTCTCGACAAGATCAAGAACATCACCGGTCTGGTGGAAGCCTTCGGCATGGACGAGCGGCTGCGGGAGACCTGCAATCTGGTGTTTGCGGCCGGCACCATCCATGAGGAGGAGTCCGAGGACCGGGAGGAACAGGAGGAGATCCGGAAAACCTACCGGCTCATCGACCAGTATGACCTCCACGGCAGCGTGCGCTGGCTGCCGAGCATCAACAAGGTGGATACCGGCGAGGTCTACCGTATTTTCGCGGACCGGAAGGGCATGTTTGTCCAGCCGGCGCTCTTCGAGGCTTTCGGCCTGACGATTCTGGAAGCCATGCTATCCGGGCTGCCGACCTTCGGACCGGAGTTCGGCGGACCGGCGGAAATTATCGTGGACGGTGTCAGCGGCTTTCTCATCAACACCAGTAAGCCGGAACTGATGGGGCCGGTGGTGCGCAGGTTTGTGGAGACCTGCCATACCGATGAACTCTACTGGCGGACCATTTCCGAAAACGGTATTCAGCGGGTACTGGACAAGTTCACCTGGAACCTCTACAGCGACCGGTTGATGACCCTGACCAAGCTCTACGGCTTCTGGCGGTATTCTGTAGCGGAAGAGGGAATGGTGAAGATGGACCGGTACGCCGAGCTGATTTATCACATGCTGCTGAAACGGCGGGCCGAAGAGCGGTATCCGGATGCTCCGGTAGCCTGAAACCGGTGGCTGAGGAAGGGAGACGGTGCTGTCAGACCGGTTCCAGCCGGATATTCCGGCCGAAGAACCGCTTCGCCGCCGTCTCCCGGTCTTCCGTCAGGTCCGAGACATAAAAGCGGTAATTTCCGTTCCGGCTCATGCGGGCATCCAGTTCATGGTCTTGAGCGAGCAGAGCCCGGACCGCGCCAGCGACGGTGTCCACCGAATCCACAAGCCGGACCCGATGGTCTGCGCCCGCCTTGTGCCGGATGACGGGTTTCAGAACCGGATAATGGTTACCGGCAAGGATGAGGGTATCGATCTGCCGGACCTTGAGGGGGTGGAGATATTTTTTGACGATCATGGCCGTTTCGGGTTTTTTGTGCCATCCCGTCTCGGCCAGGGATGCCAGAAGGGGGCAGGCGGCACTGTGGACAGGGGCTGCCGGTACAGCAGACTGGATCATCTGCCGGTGTGCGCCGCTTCCTGTCGTGGCGCGTGAACCGATGACGCCAAAGCGGTTTTTCCGGGAGAGCTTCAACGCTTCCGCCACAGCCGGGGCAGTCATTTCCACCACCGGGACCGGAAACTGTCCGGCCAGTGCCGCGCCGGCAATACTCGAAACGGTGTTGCCGGCAAGCACCAGACACCGGACGCCCCGGTCCAGAAGAAACTGAATCCCTTCCAGAGAATACCGGAGCACGGTTTCCGGGCTTCGGTCCCCGTAGGGTGACCGGGCGGTATCCCCGAAATAGATCAGATCATACCCCGGCAGCCGGTCCATGACGGCCCGTGCCACGGTCAGCCCGCCGATACCGCCGTCAAACAGACCGATCATTCTGTTGGCTGGCTGTTGCCCGGTCGCGGCGGGCAGTTCTCTGCCTGTCGGCCTGGCGTCTGCGGATCTCTTCCCGGACCCGTTCGAGAATCACCGCATCCGGAACATCGGTCTGTATACCGGGACAGGAACCGGCCATGGCCCGCCAGTTGCCGACATCCACCATCACACTTTCCAGATAGGGCCAGGCCCGGCACATGCGGGGTTTCACCGGATGAATGGTGCAGATACGGTCCCGGGCGAAGGTGCAGTACCCGTCTTTTCCCTGGGCCAGCACCGGACGGCTGCCGGACATCTGGCAGTAGTCGGAGACGAAATGGGCCGGGTCGGTTCCCAGGTAGGCGGCGATGGCCGCAATGTCTTCCGGGGTGACATAGGTTCCCCCGTATCCCCTGCAGCAATCCCCGCACTGGCGGCAGGTGAAGATATCTTTCCCGTTGTGTTCAGAGGGCATGACGGGTCTCCATGGCGCGTTTCAGGGTCATCTGGTCCACATAGCGGAGATCGCCTCCCATGGGGACACCGGCGGCGATCCGGGTCACCCGGACCGGACGGGCCGCAAGCTGTGCCGACAGGTAGGCTGCCGTTGACTCCCCTTCGGTATTGGTTCCGGTGGCCAGAATCACTTCCCTGACGTCATCCGCCTCCACCCGGGCCAGCAGTTCCCGGATCCGGAGATCATCGGGACCGATCCCGTCCATCGGGGAGAGTGCCCCCTGGAGAATATGGTACAGGCCGGTAAAGGCCCCTGATTTTTCGATCGCGACCATTTCCGAAATGCTTTCCACCACACAGAGCGTGGCGGCATCCCGTGCGGGATTGCTGCAGATGCTGCAGATATCGGTATCGCTCAGGGCAAAACAGCGGCTGCAGAGGCGTGCCTTCTCTTTCATGTTCTCGATGCCCCGGGCAAGCAGTTCCGCCTCCCGCCGGGGAGCGTGGAGAATATGAAGGGCAAGCCGTTCCGCCGTCTTTTCACCAATCCCCGGCAGCCGCGAAAACTGCCGGATCAGGTTCAGGATCGAGGGAGGATAATGACTCATGGAAAGCGTCCGGATCAGGTCAGGCCGGGAATACTCAGGCCGCCGGTCAGTTTTCCCATCCTTTCCGACACCATCTCCTGGGACTTGTTCAGGGCGTCGTTGACAGCGGCCATAATCAAATCCTGGAGCATTTCCACATCGTCGGGGTCCACGACTTCCTTTTCGATCTCGATGGAGACGATCTGCTGTTTGCCGTTGGCCACTACCTTGACCATTCCGCCGCCCGCAGTCGCCTCAATCGTCTCCTCCGCCAGTTCCTCCTGGAGTTTGAGCATTTTGGACTGAAGCTTCTGGGCCTGCTTCATCATGTTTCCCATACCTTTCATGTCGCATCCTCCTGCAATACTTTCACGTCTACGAGTTTACCTTCAAAAATTTCGATTGCCGCTGCCACCATGGGGTGGTTGATCGCTTCCTCCCGAAGCTGGCTGGCGTGCAGTGCTTTCTTCTGTGCCGTTTCCCGGGCTTTTCCCGCCGCCCCCGCCTCGATGACCAGTTCCATTTTCCGGCCGAAGAACTGGTTGCAGATATCCCGGAGCATGTCCCGGTTTTTCTGCACCCGCTTGTAATGAAACCCGTTTCCGTTCACGGCGATGGCCACCCGGCTGTCTCCGATCTCCTGTAACCGGCACTGGCCGAGGCAGGACCGCAGCGCCTCGGACCGGTCCGCCACCATCTCCGTGAGGGCGGACCAGGTCACCTCCACCGGCGCATTCGGGTCATAGCCGGGGGATGCCGGTGCTGCCTTCCGGGCTGGTGACGGCTGTTCCGGCGGCACTGCCGCCGGATTCGTGTCCGGTACTGCTTCTTCGGCCACCCGCTCAGCCGGTCCGGCTCCGGCTGCTGCCGCCGGTTCCCGAGGCGGCGGCGGGTCTTCCCGTGGCGGTGCGGGAATGACCGCCTTCCGGTAGGAAACCGGTTCCCGGACGCCGGGAGACGGCGATGGTATTACCTTATCATAGGCATCATCGACGGGGACGTCAAAGACCCCCCGGCTCAGTTCATCCAGTTTTTCGATCAGCTGATCGATGGGAAGGGCCGGCCGGACACGGAGCATCCGGATAAAGGTCATCTCCAGCGCGAGCCGGGGCTGGGATGAAAGCCGGATACTGGCTTCCTCCCGGAAGAGGATATCCAGCATCTGGCTCAGCCGGGTTTCGGAAACCCCGTTCACCTGCGCGGCCATCTGTTCGATCTCCGCGGCGGGAACATCCAGCGGAACCGCCTTGTGTCCCATCCTGACCACCAGAAGATTCCGGAAGTGTTCCATCAGCGCGGCGTACAGGGTCCGCAGGTTATGCCCCCGGCTGTAGACCGCATCGATGGTGGCAAGGATGGTGGGAAGATCACCTGCCAGCACACTCTCCGACAGGGTAAACAGAACCTGGCGGTCCACCACCCCGAGAATGTCGCGTACCTGTTCGTGGGTCACGTTCCCTTCGGTGCAGGTCATGACCTGGTCCAGCAGGCTGAGGGCATCCCGCATGCTGCCGCCGGCCTCCCGGGCGATCATCTCCAGGGTTTCGGGCGCTACCGTGATCTCCTCTTTCCGGCAGAGAGCGGCCAGATGATCGGTGACATCCTTCAGGTCAATCCGGCGGAGGTCGTGGCGCTGGCACCGGGAAAGGATGGTGACCGGAATCTTGTGGGGTTCGGTGGTCGCAAAAAAGAAGAGAACGTGCGCCGGGGGTTCTTCCAGGGTCTTGAGCAGCGCGTTGAAGGCCGGGGTGCTGAGCATGTGGACTTCATCGATGATGTAAATCTTGTACCGGCTGTGGGCGGGCATGTACTTGATGTTCTCCCGCAGTTCCCGGATATGGTCAACGCCGTTGTTGGAGGCGCCGTCGATTTCAAAGACATCCACCGCGTTTCCCGCAGTGATCTCCCGGCAGGACCGGCAGTCATTGCACGGCGCCGGTGCCGGTCCCTGCTGGCAGTTCATGGACTTGGCCAGGATCCGGGCGATGGTCGTCTTGCCCGTTCCCCGCGGGCCGGAGAAGAGGATGGCATGGGCGACCCGGCCCGATGCGATGGCATTGGCCAGTGTGCGCGTGACATGCTCCTGCCGGACGACGTCCTGGAATGATTGCGGGCGATATTTGCGCGCCAGAACAAGATAGGACATAACAGACTGTTCCTGAAAGGCCTGTACGGTTACCGGCCCGACGCGCAGGGAAACAGCTCGCCTGCTGTCATCAGGTTCGGCATTCGGAAACGGATTGTATAAAGGGAGTACAGGCCAGAATGTGTATGGCGGAGAGAGAGGGATTCGAACCCTCGGTGCCGCTATTAACAGCACACACGATTTCCAGTCGTGCACCTTC
>JBEPXL010000102.1:0-9196 GCA_041641935.1 Desulfobacteraceae bacterium
CGGCTCATCAGGTGGTTCGTTCACCGGCGGCTCATCAGGCGGTTCATTCACCGGCGGCTCTTCAGGCGGTTCATTCACCGGCGGATCGTCAGGCGGTTCATTCACCGGCGGCTCATCAGGTGGTTCGTTCACCGGCGGCTCTTCAGGCGGTTCGTTCACCGGCGGTTCATTCACCGGCGGCTCTTCAGGCGGTTCATTCACCGGCGGCTCTTCAGGTGGTTCGTTCACCGGCGGTTCTTCCGGTTGCGGTACAGGAGGCACTGTTCCCGGCTCTCCTTCCTGATGCCGCATCATCTCCTGCTGCCGGCGGTTCTGAACATTCTCCACATAGTCAGTATTCTGCTCCACCATCACTTCACGGTTGTCCGTGGGGGGCGGAACAGTCACTCCCTCGTCATGAATGATCTGCACGGAAGGGGCCGGCAGATTGAGAGCGGCATGGAACTGGTTCTGGTACGCCAGTGGAGCAGTCAGTACGTCACCGGTTTCACTCCGGTAGAGTTCGCCCTTCTGCACCAGCATGTTATCGATTTCCACAAGACCGTCCGCGCAGTAACAACTGGTAAAATAGGAAGGATCGCCTGCCGGACTGTCCGCGTCCCGGTACACATGCAGACCGAACTTTGTCCCCCTTACCGCCGCAACCGAAGACGGGGTTTCAACCTTGAAATCAATGTCCCGGTAACCGAGAAGGCGCAGCACATAAAAGAAAGCACGGCCGGCCTTCATTTTCAAGGTGACCGATTTTCTGTGTTCTGGCCGTGCGTCCAGATAATCTTCAATGGCCAGAATACTTTCGGCGCTGAGGGTGGCGGTGTCTCTGGAAGAAAACTGAATCCGGCAGACGGAATGTTCGAGGGTGACAATCATATCCTTTCTGTACAGAGGATCACCGGTGCTGCCGAAAAAGGCTTCATCCGTTTCCTGATGAATAATGACAATCCGGCCTTTGAGGTTTTTCACCGTGCCGATTTCTTCCTGATCCTGCGGTATGAATTGAGGCTGAATCGAATATTCCTGCAGCCACCGGGGCAGGGGCGCATTACCGGCAGTCGCACACGGCGAAAACCCCATTCCCCAGAATGCCAGTAACAAAAACAGACATCTTGTCAATATAGAGTATTTTCTTCTGATCATTTCGTATCTCCCTCTGTAACAGTATTCTGTGACTAGAAGCGAAAACCGAATCCCGCACCGGCAACTGTCCGGTCATAGTCGAAAATATCGGTGTTGGAATCGTTGTTCGCCCAGTAAAGGTTTACATCGATAAACAGACCATTGGAAAACTCCTTGGTAAGGGAGAGATACAGTGAATCCTCATCATCTTCCCTGTCTGATGTCCAGCCGGGAAAAGGCTCCTTGTAATTCTGAAACCGATGGGAATACCGGAAATAGGCCCTTATATCGCCACGGAACTGTCTGCTGGTGGAAAAGGAAATGCGGAAACTGTCATCGCTGAACCGTGCGGAATCGGCACGATCCTCTTCCCAGGTCAGGGACAGACTGACGTAGTCCCATGACCGGTTGTAATAAAAGACCGGTTCGATTTCATAGCTGCGGATGTACTGGTCCAGCGCATCATCTTCATCATCTGCATAGTCTTTTTTGAAATATCCGAATTCCCCATTCACCCGGAACCAGCGGTTCACCGTGTATTTTACCTGAGGTGAAATGCCGTAGTAATCATACAGGCGGGAGTCTCTCAGAAAACGCTGTCCATAGGTCAGCGGGGCGGAGATGGTGAAATCCGCCATCTTCCAGGATGGCCCCGACTGCAGTTTCCACAGAAAGGAATCATACCGGCCGCTGTCAAAGTATTCCAGGTTGTACAGCGTCGCCCTTGATTTCCATTCAAATCCGCTATCGGAAAACCGGGTCCAGTCCCAGTATCCTCTGACAAGGGTTTCGGAGCGCCAGGCATCCTCCTTTTCCTGAAAACCTATGAACCGGTAGGTATCACCGTTTGGTGCGACAACAACATCGTCGTCAGGACTGTATCCGATGTTGCTGTCCCACTGAATATTCTGGGAAAGGTACAGCTGAAATTCATGTTCCGGAGGCGCGTCGTCCATGACGGCCTTCAGTTCGGCCAGCCGGTTCTGCAGATAATCCGGCAGCAGATCTTCATCGAGCCGCCCCAGTTCCGCCCGGCTCGCTTCTGTGTCTCCCTGATTGAAGTATGCAACGGCCAGATCAAGCCGGACGGGATGAAGTTCCGGGTCCAGGGACAGCAGCTGCCGGTATGCGGAGACGGCGGTCTGATACTGGCGGGTTTTGAGGGAAGCATCAGCAAACAGATAGAGGAATTCGGCGGTCAGATAATCCCGGGGCAATCCCTGAAATGCCTGAACAGCTTCCCCGTACTGGTTGTCGTAGTAGCGGGTAAGGGCTTCGGCCAGCCCCTCATCGAGTGTGGACTGGGTTTTACCGCCGGCCTGGTCGAAACGCGCCATCACTTCCTGATCATAGCTCCTGATCCGGGGGCTTGACGCGATCATGCCATGAGAAACAGCGGTCTCTGCAGCGGCCTGCAGGCAGGAAAGCAGAAAAACACCTGTGAACACCACTGCCAGGGAACTCTTGTGATACCATTGCCTTCTGATCATGAGAAACACTCCTGATCTGTCGGAAGTAAGTTCAAAGTACGCCAGTTTTCAGATCGAAAGCGTTTTCTGTCCGTATGGACAGCAAGGGTATTCTGCAGGAACAAAGGGGAAGGAAGGATAGAAGGGATACCCGCCCGAAAGCCGGTATCGGAGTTGGATACTGTCCGGCAACCCCGCTGTCCAAAACCCTTTTGGACCGGAAGCTTTGCGTCCCAGTCTTACGATCTGGTTTGCCTTTATCAAACAAATAAAAAGAGGTATTACTCTTATCAAAGCAGCAGGAAATGTCAAGGTATGTACTGCTTTGAGGAATTATGCAGCATCCCCTGCCGGATGTACATCAGGGAAAGGAGGATTTTTGACTTCGATTTTTCCTAGATCCAGTGAAAAACCGGATCATCCGGAAAATCAGACACATAAATATAAGTACCTCACCAATAATTTCATAACATCCGCAGGGGCAGGCCCCGTGCCTGCCCTTAGCCGGGGCAACCACAGGGGGATTGCCCCGGCAAAATCAGGTACAGAAATATATGCACTGGTATTATTTGTCCGTGGAATTGAATAGAGTTCCGGCAACCGGACAGGGGGGAGGAGAAAGGGCGTAAACCGCCCCTCCTTTTTTTCAGTTTTCGGCCAAGCCGAAGGAACGGTATTTTTTTCTCAGCACTGTTTTTTCGATCTTCCCCGTGGGATTGCGGGGTACATCATCAAAGAAGAACCGCCGGGGACGCTTGTACCGGGCCAGGCCCCGGCAGTAGGTCCGCACCGCCTCCTCGGTCAGGGTCTGGTTCGGCTTCGGCTTGATCACCGCCGCCACAATCTCCCCCAGCCGCTCGTCCGGCAGACCGATGACCCCTGCGTCCTGCACCCGGGGATGGGCCATCAGGAATTCCTCGATCTCCACCGGAAAAATGTTTTCCCCGCCGGTGATGATCACATCCTTTTTCCGGTCCACCAGCCAGAGAAATCCCTCTTCATCCATCCGGGCAATGTCACCGGTCAGAAGCCAGCCATCCACCAGGGTCGCCGCCGTGGCTTCGGGATTCCGGTAGTACTCCTTCATCACCCCCGGTCCCCGCACCGTCAGCTCGCCTGCAGTTCCGGGCGCAACCGGATTGCCGTCACTGTCCACGATGCGGCATTCCCACTGGTGACCCGGTACACCGATGGCCCCGACCTTGTGGACATTTTCCAGCCCCAGGTGAACACAGCCGGGACCGGTGGCTTCGGTGAGGCCGTAGTTGGTATCATATTCATGGTGGGGAAACATCTTTTTCCAGTTCCTGATCAGGCTGGGCGGAACCGGCTGGGCCCCGATGTGCATGAGACGCCACTGGTCCAGACGATAATCGGAAAGATTGACATCGCCGTTTTCCACCGCGATGAGCAGATCGTGGGCCCACGGGACAAGGAGCCAGACCAGGGTTACGGCTTCTTCGGAGACGGCCTCCAGAATCCACTGCGGCTTTACACCCTTGAGAATCACCGATTTCGCCCCGGCCAGAAAATTGCCGAACCAGTGCATTTTGGCGCCGGTATGGTACAGCGGCGGAATACAGAGAAAATTGTCTTCCCGGGTCTGCCGGTGGTGGCGATGCTCCACCTCACAGGCAAAGGCCAGGTTCCGGTGGGTCAGGTGAACCGCTTTCGGTTTTCCGGTGGTGCCGGAGGTGAAATAGAGAGCGGCACTGTCTTCCAGCCGGACCGGAACCAGGGGATCATCCCTGCGGCTGCCGTCGATGACCTTCCGGTAGGGTTCCGCGTAATCCGGGCAGCGTTCTTCCGGACCGACGAAGATGTAGCTTCTGACGGTGTTGTCCAGTTCGTCTTTGACCTCGGTGACCCGTTCGATAAACTCTTCGCCGAAGATGAGCGCGCCGGCTTCGGATATGCGCGTACACCGGGAGATGGCGGGACCGAGAAACCGGAAGTTGAGCGGAACAGCCCAGGCGCCGGTCCGGAGAATGCCGAAATAGACCGGAAGCCACTCCACACAGTTGGTCATGAGCTGGACCACCCGGTCCCCTTTCCGGACGCCCCGGTCCATCAGGCCGTTGGCCAGGGCATTGGCCTCCCGGTCAAAGGCGGCCCAGGAAATCTCTTTGCGGATGTTCCGGGCCGGTTCCCGTTCCACAAGGGCGATGTCCGTACCGTACGCCCCGGCATTCTGCTTCAGTATCTGCGTAATTACCATTGCGCTCCTTTCCTTTCGTGGAAAAGGCAATTATCAGAACCAGATAAACCATGTCAACCCGCATTTCCATCCGGGTCCGTTCCATCCCTGCGGATGCCGATACCATCAGACAACGCTTTCCCTTCCGTTTCTCTTCTGTCTCCCGTAGGCCGGAAATACATAGAATCATGTATTGTATTCCTGAAGAAATATCGCGTATAGAAAAAGGCATACTGGAATGAAAAACCCGAAACTGCCCAGGGTGCGGAGTGGAACGCGCGTGTTCCGCTGCGGAACTGTAATCTTTTTTTATTGAAGGAGGACATGAATGTCTAAGATTGGTGAATTTATTCAGACCGCCGACTGGAAATCCGAAAAGCATGTACCGGTAATCGAGTGCCCGGATTCCGTTAAAGCGGATGAAATGTTCAACGTCACCGCCACCATCGGCAAAGAGGTGTCCCATCCGAACAAGACCGAGCATCATATTGAATGGATCAAGGTCTATTTCAAGCCGGATGATGATAAATTCATCTATGAAATCGGAAACTTCGAATTCAAGGCCCACGGCGCGTCAGCACAGGGACCGGATACAGGCCCGGTGTACACCAACCACTCCGTCACCTGCTCTTTCAAGACCAGTAAAGCCGGGACGCTGATCGCGACTTCCTACTGCAATATTCACGGACTGTGGGAAAATGCAAAAACAGTAAAAATTTCCTGACATCATTTCCGGATACCCCCCCATCCGGAAATGATCTGCCTCACCAGGCAGGCTTGTGGTCCTTCGGGGCCACAAGCCATTTCCCCTGCCCTGCTTTCCTTCATCATTTGCCGTCCCCCTGTTTCAGCGCCTTTTCCGTCACCACATGTTACATCTTCTTCAGCCATTGAAAATAAGCATACCAGTAGCTATCTTTATGGAAACGAAAGGAGAAAATACCATGGAAAAAAAAACATTCAGCATTCCCGGCATTTCCTGCGGTCACTGCCTGAGCAGTATCAAGAATGAACTCGAAGAAGTCAACGGGGTTTCCCGCGTCGAAGGCAGCATCGAAGACAAGAACATCACCGTGGAATATGATTCCCCTGCCACACAGGAGCAGATCCGTTCCACACTGAAAGAGATCAACTACCCACCGGCGGATTAGTGCGATGAGCGAGCAGAAAATTACCCTTCCGGTCTCCGGCATGACCTGCGCCAACTGCGCCATGAACATTGAGCGGAGTGTAAAGAAACTGCCGGGTGTGACGGATACCAGCGTCAATTTTGCATCGGAGGAAGCGGCAGTCACCTATGATCCGGAACAGATCAAACTTCCGGAGATTGTGGAACGGATCGAGAAGGCAGGCTTCCATGTCACCCCGCAGCGGACGGAATTTCCGGTGCGGGGAATGACCTGCGCCAACTGTGCCATGAACATTGAGCGAACCCTGAAGCGGAAGCTGCCGGGGGTGCTGAATGCTTCCGTCAATTTTGCTTCGGAGCGGGTTTCGGTCGAATACCTGCCGTCCCTCACCTCTACCGAGGAAATGGCGCAGGCCATTGAAAAGGCCGGGTTCGAAGCCGTTCTCACCGAAGAGACGGGCGCCGGGGAAGACGCGGAAGCCGCAGCCCGTGCGGCCGAGGTGCGGGACCAGACCCGGAAATTCATGGTCGGCGTCATTTTTTCCACACCGCTTTTCATTCTCAGCATGGGCAGGGATTTCGGCCTGACCGGCCCCTGGAGCTATGCGCCCTGGGTCAACTGGCTCTTTCTGGCGCTGGCGACCCCGGTCCAGTTCTACACCGGATGGGACTACTATGTCGGCGCCTACAAAAACCTCCGGAACCGGACCGCCAACATGGATGTGCTGGTAGCGATGGGCTCTTCGGTCGCCTACTTCTATTCCCTTGCCATTATTCTTCTGCCGGTGCTGATCGGCCATGTCTATTTCGAGACGGCAGCGGTGATCATTACCCTGATCAAACTGGGGAAACTGCTTGAAGCCCGGACCAAGGGCCGCACCGGTGCGGCCATCCGCAAACTGATGGACCTGACGCCCAAAACGGCGGTGGTCGTCCGGGACGGAAAAGAGGAGGAAATTCCCCTGGAACAGGTGCAGGTGGGGGATACCCTGATCGTCCGGCCCGGCCAGAACATTCCGGTAGACGGAACGGTGCTGGAAGGGACATCCGCAGTGGACGAGTCCATGCTGACCGGTGAGCCGATTCCTGTTGACAAACAGCCCGGCGATACAGTGGTGGGCGGTACGTTCAACCAGGAAGGAATGCTCCGGTTCCGGGCCGAAAAGGTGGGCCGGGATACGGCGCTGGCCCAGATTATCCGTCTGGTCCGGGAAGCCCAGGGAAGCAAGGCCCCGATCCAGGCCCTGGCCGACCGGGTGGCATCGGTGTTTGTACCCGCCGTCATCCTGATCGCCATCATCACCTTCGGCATCTGGTGGGCCGTGACCGGCGACTTTGTCCCGTCCATGATCCGGCTGGTGGCGGTACTGGTCATCGCCTGCCCCTGCTCTCTCGGGCTTGCCACGCCGACGGCCATCATGGCCGGAACCGGCAAAGGCGCGGAGCAGGGGGTTCTGTTCAAAAACGGCGAAGCCCTGGAAGCCGCGGCGGATCTCGATACGGTGGTGCTGGACAAGACCGGAACCCTCACCGAAGGCCGTCCGGTGGTGACGGATCTGGTGGTTTCCAACGGCTTTTTCCAGACCGAGGAAGAACTCCTCAAGACGGCGGCAACGGTGGAACGGGGCTCGGAACATCCGGTGGGCAAGGCCATCCTGGCCGAAGCGACGACGCGGAAGATGGTCCTGCCGGAGCCCGAAGAATTCCGTGCGGCAGGCGGCCTCGGGGTTTCAGCGCTGGTGGGGGGACAGTCGGTGCGGGTCGGCAAACCCGGCTGGTTTGAAGAACTGAATGTTTCCCTTGAGGCGGCCATGACGGACATCGACCGGCTCCGGAATCAGGGAAAAACCGTCATGGGCGTCACCGTGGAAAATGAACTGGCCGGTCTCATCGCGGTGGCGGATACCCTTCACCCCGAAGCGGCCGAAGCGGTGAACCGGATGCATCAGATGGGGCTGGATGTGGTCATGCTCACCGGCGACAACCGTCAGACCGCCCAGGCCATTGCCCGGGAGGTCGGGATCGACAAGATATTCGCTGAAGTTCAGCCCGATCAGAAATCGGCCAAGGTGGTGGAACTGCAGCAGGAAGGCCACCGGGTCGGCATGGTCGGCGACGGCATCAACGATGCCCCTGCCCTGGCCCAGGCCGATGTGGGCATGGCCATCGGAACCGGAACCGATATCGCCATCGAAACGGGAGATGTGATTCTCTCCGGCGGCAGTCTGATCGGTGTTCCCCGGGCGCTCCGGCTCAGTCAGCGGACCATGCGGACCATCCGCCAGAACCTGTTCTGGGCCTTTTTCTATAATGTACTTCTGATTCCTGTCGCGGCAGGTGTACTGGCGCCGTTTGAAACCCTGCCCCTGTTTCTGCGGCATCTTCATCCCATTCTGGCCGCCCTGGCCATGTCCCTCAGCAGCGTCACCGTCGTGACCAACAGCCTCCGCCTGTACCGCTCCCGATAACGTTTTTTCCGCATTTTTCCACCCGGCAGGTAAACCTTCTGCCTGCCGGGTACGTCTAATCCCCATGAAACATCAGAAAAAGAAATGGAACATGCGGTTCTTCACTGCATAGGGAGATTCGCAAGGTGCTTTTGCCTTGCATCTTTTCCCTGATCAGCAGTAAAATGACGATATGAAACTGCGGATTATCTTTATGGTGCTGGCGCTTCTGGCTGTTCTGTCCGCCGGAATCGGCGGTTACGGCTATTATGACGCCCTCCGGGAACTCCGCCTGCTGGAGGCGGAACAGC
Source organism: Desulfobacteraceae bacterium (assembly GCA_041641935.1). Taxonomy (GTDB): domain Bacteria; phylum Desulfobacterota; class Desulfobacteria; order Desulfobacterales; family Desulfococcaceae; genus JBEPXL01. Next base: position 8,670 of record JBEPXL010000102.1, read on the forward strand.
GGACGGTCGCCCGGGCACTCACCGTCAAAAATCATATCGATGCCTTCATCACCGAGGATCTCAAGGCGGTCAAGGCGCTGGCCGGGCTGCTCCCGCTTCCCGGAGAAGCGGAACTGCCGGAGGAAGCGGTGCGGGGGGAAATCAACCGGCTTCTGGATATCTTCTGTGAAGCGCTCGCGGCGGATGTCTGCTACCTGATGAACCGGCAGGGAACCACCATCGCCGCCAGCAACCGGAACACCGGAGACAGCTTTATCGGAAACAACTATGCCTTCCGTCCCTATTTCCGGGAAGCGATCAGCGGCAATGCCAGTGTCTACATGGCCCGCGGGGTGACGACCAACCGGCGGGGCATCTACTACAGTCAGCCGGTCTATGCCGGAAACAGCGGAACACCGGCAGGCGTCGCGGTGGTCAAGGCCGGTCTGCGTAGCATGGAACAGGCGATCACCGCCGGTCTTGGCGGAACCTGGGTGCTGGTTTCCCCCGGCGGGATTATTTTTGCCACCAACCACAGGCCCTGGCAG
>JBEPXL010000103.1:0-9193 GCA_041641935.1 Desulfobacteraceae bacterium
CCGTAGTCCCAGAGATAGTTTCCTTCGGGCCCGAAATGGTTGTAGACCACATCGAGGATGACCGCCATTCCCCGTTCATGGCAGGCGTTCACCAGCCGTTTCATCCCCGCCGGTCCGCCGTAGGAGCCCTGGACGGCAAAGGGATAGACCCCGTCGTATCCCCAGTTCCGCACACCGGGAAACTGGTTCACGGGCATCAGTTCAATGGCGGTGATGCCCAGGTCTTTCAGGGAATCGAGATGGGGAATGACGGCATCGAAGGTTCCCGCCTCCGTGAAGGTTCCCACATGGAGTTCATAGATGACGTACTGTGTCAGGGGAAGCCCCGCCCATGCCTGGTCCGTCCATGCAAAGTCGTGGGCGAACACCGCCGACGGGCCGTGTACGCCTTCGGGCTGGAACCGGGAGGCCGGGTCGGGCCGTTCCCGGTCATCGTCGATGATGTACCGGTACCGGCTTTCGGCATCGGCATCCGCCGTTATGACGGTATGGTAGCCGTCATCGGTCTTTTCCATGGGAATGAGCCGGTCTTCCGGGGTCAGGAGATGGAGCACCACCTTCTCTTTGAAGGGAGCCCAGACGCGAAACGACGCCTGGCCTTCCAGCCAGTTCGCACCGATTGTAAAAGAAGAATTCATATTCGGATTCCTATGCTGATCTCCGGGACGTCTGACACACAACACGCGGAACACCGGTGCGGTGTCCGCGGAATGCGGCGGAAGTACCGAAGAAGTAAATGGTTACAGGATAAGAAATTATTAGTGTCACATTTCCGGAAAAAGAGAAATGGGGGTAAACCTGTATTCTGTTCCCCGGAACGTATGGAAAGCAAGGACAGTGAAGGTTTCTTCCGGACAGGCGGCGGAAAGGAGAACCGGAGAAGGGGCTGGTCAGATGTGGAAGCAGATGATGCCGCCGCAAGGCGTTTGTTTCCGCTTCTGCTGTACAGACGTTCACAGCATGCCTGTCCCAGGTCCGGCGGAAAGAGAGCGTGCCGGCCGGCACATGCCGGTGACCGATAACACCGTGGCAGTCATTTCCGGAATGTCTGGATCAGGTGCTTGTAATAATCGACGGTCTGCCGGGTGATCTGCTTCCAGCTGAAGAGCTCTTCCACCCGTTTCCGGGAGGCGGTTCCCATCTGTTTCCGCTTTTCCGGGGATGACATGAGGGTATTGATGGCGGCGGCCAGGTCACCGGCGTATTTCTCCGGATTCTCCGGTTCGGGGTTGTCCGGTCCGGCCGCTGCAAAGGGGACCAGCAGACCGGTCTCCTCCGGAACCACCACTTCCCGGATACCGCCCACAGCGGCCCCCACCACCGGTGTATGGCAGGCCATCGCCTCCAGGTTGATAATTCCGAAGGGTTCATAGACCGACGGGCAGACAAAGAGGGATGCATGGCTGTAAATGGCCACCAGTTCCGGAACGGGAACCATTTCCGGTATCCAGAGAATCCGGTTCCGGGTCCGGGACCGGGCGGTTTCCACTTTCTGTTTCATCTCTTCGCCGATGTCCGCTGTGTCCGGCGCACCGGCGCAGAGAACGACCTGGATGCCCTCATCGAGATCCGCGAGGGCATCGACCAGATGGATAATCCCCTTCTGCCGGGTAATCCGGCCCACAAAGAGGACATAGGGCGTTTCGGGGTCGATGTTGTAGGACCGGAGTACCTCCGGTTCTTCAATCTTCCGGAACCGGTCGGTGTCGATGCCGTTGTAGATGACCCGGATCCGGTCCGCGGGAACGCCGTACAGATCCTGTGTATCCTGCCGCATGGCACGGGAGACGGCAATCACGCCGTCGGCACTGGTCAGGGCGGTCCGTTCCAGCCAGCAGGTGGCGTTGTAGCTGTCGCCGAGCTGCTCCCGTTTCCAGGGGCGGTGGGGCTCCAGGGAATGGGTGGTGACGGCCAGCGGTATCCCCAGAATCTGCCGGAGAAGGCATCCGGCAAAATGGGAATACCAGGTGTGGCAGTGGATGACATCGGCCTTTTCGACGGAACCGGTCATCACCAGATTCCGGTAGAGGGTGTCCAGAAGTTTTCCGTAGCGGAGTTCATGGGACGCCAGTTCATCGGACCGGCCGATCCCCGTCACGGACATGCCGGTATCACGGATGTCCTGGTCCCCGAAGCTCAGCACCTGCAGTTCGGTTCCGTCAAGTGCCGCCATTTCCCGGCTCAGGTGTTCCACATGGACACCCGCACCGCCGTAGATATGGGGCGGATACTCATTGGTCAGCAGCAGAATTTTCATGGTTTCAGTCGGCTTTCCGGAAAAATACGGCCCCCAGGGGCGGCAGTAGAATGTTGATGGAAAATGGATGACCGTGTGCCGGAACCGGCGCGGCTTCCACCTGGCCCAGATTGCCCTGGTTGCTTCCGCCGTACTCCCGGGCGTCGCTGTTGAGGCATTCTTCCCAGAAGCCTTCCCCGGGAACACCGATCCGGTAGTTCTGGCGGGGAATCGGGGTAAAGTTGAAGGCGATCATGATATCATCCTCTTTTGCGTCGCCGTGGCGGCTCATGCTGAGGGTGGACTGATGCACGTCGTTGCAGTCGATCCAGCGGAACCCCTCATGGGAAAAGTCTTTCAGGTGCATGGCCGGGTTCCGGCGGTAGAACTGGTTCAGGTCTTCCAGCCACCGCTGCAGGCCCCTGTTGAACGGATTGTCCAGCAGATGCCAGTCGAGGCTGTGGTCATGGGCCCACTCCCGCCACTGGCCGATTTCGCCGCCCATGAAGATCAGCTTCTTGGCTGGCTGCGCGTACATGTAGCCGTACAGCAGACGGAGATTGGCGAACTTCTGCCACTCATCCCCCGGCATTTTGCCGATCAGCGAGCCCTTGCCGTGGACCACCTCGTCGTGGGACAGGGGCAGGACATAGTTTTCCTGAAAGGCGTAAATCATCCGGAACGTCAGCTTGTTGTGGTGATAGCTGCGGTAGATCGGCTCCTGGGACATGTAGGAGAGGGTATCGTGCATCCAGCCCATGTCCCACTTCATGTCGAAGCCCAGTCCCCCCACGTAGGTGGGCCGGGACACCTGGGGCCATGCCGTGGATTCCTCGGCGATGGTGATGGCGTCGGGATAGTTGACATGGACTTCCTTGTTGAAGCGCCGCAGAAACTCGATGGCTTCGATGTTTTCCTTGCCGCCGTACTCGTTGGGAATCCATTCTCCTTCCTTCCGGGAGTAGTCGAGGTAGAGCATGGAGGCGACTGCATCCACCCGGAAGCCGTCCACATGGTATTTTTCCAGCCAGAAGATGGCGCTGCTGATGAGGAAGCTGTTGATTTCGTTGCGGCCGTAATTGAAGATGTAGCTCCCCCAGTCCGGGTGAAACCCCTTGCGGCTGTCGGCATGTTCAAAGAGATGGGTGCCGTCGAAATAGCCCAGACCGTGTTCATCGGTGGGAAAGTGGGAGGGAACCCAGTCGAGAATCACACCGATGCCGTTCTGGTGCAGCTGGTCGATCAGGTACATGAAATCCTGGGGTGTGCCGAAGCGGCTGGTGGGCGCAAAATAGCCGAGACTCTGGTAGCCCCAGCTGCCGTAGAAGGGATGCTCCATCACCGGCAGGAATTCCACATGGGAAAACCCCATCTTCTGAAGGTATTCCACCAGCTTCGGGGCCAGTTCCCGGTAGTTGAGGGAGCGGTTGCCGTCTTCGGGGACATGCATCCAGGAACCGAGGTGGACTTCATAGATGGAAATCGGAGCGCTGAGGCTGTTGGGCTGTTTCCGGTTCGCCATCCAGTCGTGGTCATTCCACTGATAGTCGAGGTCCCAGGCCACCGAGGCGGTCTGGGGAGAGAGTTCCGTAAAAAAGGCGAAGGGATCGGTCTTGTCGGCCCGGTATCCCTGATGACGGGACCGGATATGGTACTTGTATGTCGTTCCCTGCCGCAGTCCCGGAATGAATCCCTCCCAGACGCCGGAATTCTCGCGGGGACGCAGGGGGTGGCTTTCCTTGTTCCAGCCGTTGAAGTCTCCCATGATGCCGATATGCTCGGCATTGGGCGCCCAGACGCCAAAGTAGACGCCCTGTTCTCCGTAATGTTCCACCGGATGGGCACCCAGTTTTTCGTAGATGCGGAAGTGGCTTCCTTCGTTAAACAGGTAGATATCGTCCTGGGTCAGCAGACTGAAATCATATCGAACCGGTCCCTGGTCATCCTGCCGGACCGTTTCGGCCGTTGCATCGTTTTGCATATTTACCTCCCTGGCGGAACTTCCGCTGCACACGCGCTGTCGGTGGTGCGGCGGAAGCTCCGGAAAATCCGTCATTGGTCATCGGCCTGCCGGCCTTGTGCTGCTGTTCCGTCTGTTTACTGTTCCGCTGTGGAATGAAAGGGCTTACCGGGGATGCAGAAGCTGCTCGATTCCCATGAGCGGTATCCGGACCCAGTCGGGGCGGTTGTTCATTTCATAGCCGAGTTCATAGACGGCTTTTTCCATTAAAAAGACATCCAGAAGCACCTGGAACTCCTCCTGTGTGTCGGGCAGAAAGTCGCCCCTGGCACTGCTGGCGACATAGCCGGCCAGGTACTCCGCGCAGACCCATGTGTACCATTCATCGGCCCATGCCTCCAGGCCCGCCCGGTGTTCCGGGTGAAACGATCCGCGCTCTTCTTCCTTGAGCAGTGCGCTGTAGACGGCATAGTGGAAAGACCGGAGCATGCCCGCCACATCCCGCAGCGGAGAGCGCTTGATCCGGCGTTCACTGACCGGCCGGGCCGGTTCGCCTTCAAAGTCGATGATGACAAAGTCCTTGCCGGTATACAGCACCTGCCCCAGATGATAGTCCCCGTGGCATCGCAGCCGCTTGGCCGAAATCTTGTGATCGGTCAGTTTCCGGAAATGATCGATAATCTCCTGCTGATGGGCGATAATCGATGCGCCGGTCGCCTGAACCGGTTCGGGCATCCGCTTCAGCTGCTTTTTGAACTGGGCCAGCACATGGGTCGCAAGGGAACTCATGGACTGAAACAGGGACCGCTGGTAGAGCTTGGAAAAGGACTCCGGTTTGAACAGCGGATCAACGGCTTCGGAGGCCAGCACGGTATGCATCTCCGCCGTACGTTCTGCCAGCAGCCGTACCGATTCGAGATAATATCCGATGCGTTCGGCGATTACGTCGGGAACTTCCGCCCGGCTCAGTTCCATCAGGGTTCCCTGGGGACGCCGGGGCGGCGTTTCCTTCGGGTTTTCCAGTGCCTGTTCAAAGTAGCGGGAGAGGCTGTTGAGGGTGTACTCCCAGGCATCGCCCTGGTTGCGGATGTATCCCTGCAGAATCGCCAGGGTATTGGGTTCCTCACCGCTCGGCTTGTACTCGATATAGCCGGCCACCGGCGGCTGGTTGCCGAATCCCTTGTGGGTCAGGTAGCGACCGATTTCCAGGTCGGGATTGGTTCCCTCCTGCAGACGGCGGAACAGCTTCAGGATAAAACGGTTGCCGTAGACAATGGACGTATTGCTCTGTTCCGCCTTCATGACAGAGGTTTCATAGGGAAGCTCATCCCGCCGGAAGAGATACTTGAATCCTTCGGCGGTGGTGGCGGTCATCCGTCCTGCCTGTCCGCGGATGCTCTGCCGCCGGGCGACCATATCCAGCAGCGCCGTACAGAAGTCGTTCCGGACCAGGCCGTCCATCAGAAATCCCTCTTCACCGGCTTCGTCCACTTTTACCCGGGCCATGGCCGACCGGGGATAATCTTCGAGAATATCCTCCGCTGTGGCGGCCGGCAGATAGGTAATCGCCAGAATATAGGATTCTCCCTCGCCGTCGGAGAACTGAAAATCGACAAAGACGATCATTGCCGTAAGAACGGAATTCCGGACCGGCAGCATTTCCCGGACCGAGGCGTTCTTGATGCGCCGGCTCTTGGCCCCGAACCACCGCTGGGCCCGGATGTAGGGGGGGATCTGCTTTTCCAGCCGCTCCGGAACCCCTTCGGCAAAGATCTCCTCCCAGTCCTTCCGTACCGTGAAGACCGGCAGCCGTTCCGGGTCCGTCGCCGATTCCGGCGAGATTTCCAGGGCTTCCTCGGGTGCCAGATTGAACCAGTAGAAAGAATGGGGGCTCATGGTGAGGAAATAGGGTTCATCCGTTATTTTGGGAAACGGGGTATCGCCGAAAATCTCCACGGGAACCGAACCCTCATACTCTTCCAGGTCGAGTTCGACAAACTGGACAAAGCGCGACAGATTGACCACCACCAGAATTTTCTGTTCCTCGTACTGACGGATATAGGCAAGAATCTTGGAATTCTCCGGTTCCAGAAAGGTGAGGGTTCCCCGGCTGAAGGCCGGCAGGCGCTTGCGAAGGGTCAGCAGCCGCCGCATCCACCAGAAGAGGGAGTGCCGGTTCTTCTGCTGGGCTTCCACATTGACCACCTCGTAATGGTATTCCGGATCGATAATAACCGGCAGGTAGAGTCGGTGGGGGTTGGCCTGGGAAAATCCGGCATTCCGGTCCCAGCTCCACTGCATGGGCGTCCGCACGCCGTTGCGGTCTCCGAGATAGATGTTGTCGCCCATGCCGATTTCATCGCCGTAATAGATGATCGGTGTGCCGGGCAGCGACAGCAGCAGCGCTTTCATCAGCTCGATCCGGCGGCGGTGGTTGCCCACCAGCGGGGCCAGCCGGCGGCGGATGCCCAGGTTCACCCGCATCCGGGGATCACGGGCATAGGCCCGGTACATGTAGTCCCGTTCCTCGTCGGTGACCATCTCCAGGGTCAGCTCGTCGTGGTTCCGCAGAAAGATGGCCCACTGGCAGGCGTCGGGAATGGACGGCGTCTGGGTCAGGATATCGGTCACCGGAAACCGGCTTTCCATGTGCAGGGCCATGTAGAGCCGGGGCATGAGGGGAAAGTGGAAACTCATGTGGCATTCATCGCCGTCACCGAAATACTCCACCGCGTCTTCGGGCCACTGGTTGGCCTCGGCCAGAAACATGCGGCCCTTGTACTTCTTGTCCATCCGTGTCCGGAGTTTCTTGAGAAACTGGTGGGTTTCGGGCAGGTTTTCACAGTTGGTCCCCTCCCGCTGGTAGAGATAGGGAATGGCATCGAGACGCATGCCGTCCACCCCCATGTCCATCCAGAAGTCGAGGGTCTTGAAGATGGCGTCATGGACCTTGGGATTGTCGTAGTTGAGATCCGGCTGGTGGGAATAGAACCGGTGCCAGAAATAGGCATTGGCAACGGGATCCCAGGTCCAGTTGCTGTTTTCGAAATCCTGGAAAATGACCCGGGCGTCGGTATACCGGTTATGGGTATCGCTCCAGACGTAGAAATCACGCCAGGCACTGCCGGGTTTGGCTTCCCGTGACTTCTGGAACCACGGGTGCTGATCGGATGTATGGTTGATGACCAGTTCCGTGATCACCCGCATTCCGCGCTGGTGGGCTTCCCGGAGGAATGCCTTGAAATCTGCCAGGGTTCCGTAGCTGGGATTGATTCCCCTGAAGTCTGCAATATCGTAGCCGTCATCCCGCAGGGGAGAGGGGTAGAACGGCAGCAGCCAAAGGGTATTGATGCCGAGTTCCTGCAGGTAGCCGAGTTTCTGTTTCAGTCCGCGAAAGTCGCCGATGCCGTCTCCGTTGCTGTCATAGAACGTCTTCACATGAAGCTGATAGATAACGGCATCCTTGTACCAGAGCGGATCGACAGGCAGGGGAGAAGTAGACTTTTTTGCCATGAGTATCGCCTCTACATGAAATAGTCGAAATCATTTTCAGAACGTACCTTCCGCCGGAAGCGGAAAATCTGAACCGGTTGCGAATGGGGATCGAGCTGAACGTAATTGGAACCGGTATGCCACATATAGCGGGCCCCGCTGACCAGTTCGTGCATCTGGAATGTGGGCTCCGGCTGGATTCCCATTTTTTCAAAGGGAAGATACAGCCAGGTGGCATGGGTATGGTGCGTGTCCAGGTTGGCGGCCACGAGGATCATGTTGGAATGATCATCGGTCCATTTGCTGTAGCAGATGATCTCTTCCCGGTCCACGGGATGAAACATCAGATTGCGGGTCTGCTGCAGCGCCGGATTATCCCGCCGGATGCGGTTGATCCGGCTGATGAGCGGTTTCAGGCTGTGGGGCTGGTTCAGATCCCAGTGGTGAATCTCGTATTTTTCCGAATCGAGATACTCTTCGCTGAACTGCTCCCTGGGTTCATTGATGCCGAGCTCGAAGACCGGCCCGTAAATGCCGTAGCTGGAAGAAAGGGTGGCGGCCAGCATCAGCCGCAGTACAAAGCCGGGCCGTCCGCTGATCTGGAGAAATTCCGGTAGAATATCCGGCGTGTTGGGCCAGAGGTTCGGCCAGAAGAACTCCTTCACGTCGGTCCGGGTCAGCTCGGTCATGTACTGTTCAATTTCCCACTTCAGGTTCCGCCAGGTAAAGTAGGTGTAGGACTGGGTAAAGCCGCCCTTGGCAAGCCGGTACATGGTCTTTGGACGGGTAAATGCCTCGGCCAGAAAAATGATATCCGGATGTTCCTTCTTGATTTCCCCGATCATCCATTCCCAGAACCGGAGGGACTTGGTGTGGGGATTGTCCACCCGGAAAATCCGGACCCCCTGTTCAATCCAGTACTGCACTACACTGCGGAGTTCATTGCCGAGTTCCTCCGCATGTTTGGTCTCAAACTCGAAGGGATAGATGTCCTGATATTTTTTCGGCGGATTTTCCGCATACTGGACCGTTCCGTCGGGCCGCCACCGGAACCACTCGGGGTGTTCCTTCACGTAGGGATGATCCGGGCTGCACTGGTAGGCGATGTCCATCGCGATCTCGATCTTGTGCTGCCGGGCCTCCTGGACAAGGTTCCTGAAATCATCCAGCGTCCCCAGCTCGGGGTGAATCGCCTTGTGTCCGCCTTCCTCTGCGCCGATGGCCCAGGGACTGCCGGGGTCACCGGGACCGGCGGTGGTGGAATTGTTCGGGCCTTTCCGGTGGGTTCTGCCGATGGGATGGATCGGCGGCAGGTACAGCACATCGAATCCCATGCCGGCAATGTAGGGAAGGCGTTTGACACAGTCGTTGAAGGTGCCGTGTCGTCCGGGTTCATCGGCGCAGGAACGGGGAAACATTTCATACCATGCACTGAAGAGGGCATGGCGCGCCTCCACCCGGAGCGGAAGGATTTTCCCGTACTCGTGCATGTAGGTCCGGTCCGG
>JBEPXL010000104.1:0-7296 GCA_041641935.1 Desulfobacteraceae bacterium
GTTTTCTGCTGTTCAGCGGATATCTGAAACCGGTAAAGCAGATTGATATGAAAGAAAGGAAATATACCGCAGAACTGGAAGCCGCCGGCGTGAAGAGGATTCTGAAACTGGCCGTTGCGTTTCAGGGGAAGGAACTGTGGGTGAGGCAGGGGTAAAAAGATCGGACAGGCTACTCTGAAATTCCAAAGTTCCGTCCCTGCCTCCGGCAGAAACGGAACTGACACCTGTTCTGCAGAACAGCGAAAACAAAGGTTTTGAGAATGCGACCAGCCCGGCCGCAAATCACCGCAGTCAGTTCGTATCCCCCGCCAGACTGCTGAAGCTGGCGATGCCTTCAAAAAGGCTTTCCGCACCGGGCGCGGGTTTGATCTTTTCTTTTTCGCCGCATTCCGGGCAGGGGAAAGTTTTCTGTTCATCCCCCCGCAGCACGAGGCGTTCAAAGGAATGGCCGCAGGTCTTGCAGCGGAACTCGATTTTCGGCATGGTTTCTCTCCGGTTTTCTCTGCCGCAGGAACCTCCCCTTCAGAAGGGGAAAGTCCCTGTGCGGATACACATTGGCTGAAGAATTACAGATTTTCCAGCATGGCCTTGACCTCTTCCGCCGATACCTCTTCCAGATTGTACCGGTTTCCTTCGGTGTCCCTGATCTCAACGGACTGTATCCGGTTTTCTCCGTCTGCTTTTTGATACCATTCCACAATCCGTTCCGCAACCGCCAGAAGGTTCAGTCCGGTAATGCCCGCGATGGTGAGATTGGTTGCCTGACCGGCTTCCCGTTCTGCTTCGGGATCACGGACCCAGGTCGCTTTCATTTCCGGCATCTCCAGAAGTTCCCGTGTTGCCCCGATCGCGTCTCTGCCCTGAACGGCCAGTTCTACTTTTTTAGACATATTCTCCTCCCTTGCTGTCAGATTTCCGTTTCAGATGATGGCGGTTCCGGTTCCTCTGTTATGTCCTCTTCCGTCTCTTTCCGGTTGAACCGGTCTCCGGGGCTGCCGCTGGAGGTCAGGGATTCCCGGGTCCATTCGATCCGGTTCCGGTGTTCGTCCATGCGCCACGAACAGATGCTCTGGCTGCAGATGGGGCATTCCTGGTCCATGCAGGGGTCCATGTGGATCAGGATGCTGGCCGCGCCGTCAATATTCTCTTTGAGCAGGTCTTCCAGTTCCTGCGCTTTCCGGTGCGCGTTTTCCAGCGTCGTTTCCCGGTTCAGGATCAGATGGAGGTCGATATGGACATCGCTTCCGGCGCGCCAGGCCCGGAGTTCGTGAATATCGATCCAGCCCGGCCTGCGGTTCCGGGCGATCAGGTCGGTGATTTCGTCCAGCAGCGCCGGGTCCGAGGCATCCATCAGTCCGGCGAAGGATTCCCGCAGCAGTCCGACGCCGGAAAAGATAATGTGGATTCCCACCAGACAGGCGATGATCCAGTCCAGCCGGTACCAGCCGGTCAGATGAACCGCCAGCAGGCCCGCCAGTACACCGGCGGATGTGAGTACATCCGTCAGCACATGCTTTCCATCGGCGACCAGCGCCACGGAGCGGGTGCGGCGTCCCACCCGGACGAGAAGAACGCCCAGGAGAAAATTGACGATACTGGTTCCCAGCAGGATCAGAAGCCCGGTTTCCAGCCGCGGCAGGGGCCGGGGCTGCAGAATATTCTCCACACCGACCTTGAAGATTCCCAAGGCGGCAATGATGATGAGCGCCCCTTCAAACCCGGCGGAAAAATTTTCGATCTTGCCGTGACCATACGGGTGACCCTGGTCCGGCGGTATGGCCGCGATGATGATGCTGGCCAGCGCAAAGATGCTGGCCACCACATTGATGATCGATTCCAGCGCGTCCGACAGAATCGCCGATGAACCGGTGATCCGGTAGACGTAGAACTTGGCCGCCATCAGGATCAGGCTCACCAGAACCGACAGCCCGATCGCCCGCACACGGGTCCGGTAATCCTGCTTCCGCTGATCTTCCGGATGATCCAGTATCGTCTCTTCTGCCGTCATGCTCCTTTTCCGTCAGCGGCGTTACGCCATACTTTCCGCCAGCACTGCCTCCACCGATGGATGATCCCCCGCTTCACTGTCCCGGTAGAGATAGTGAATATGGTCACCGGGACCGGCGATCAGTACCCCGCCCTGCTGCAGGGAATCCCCCTGAATGGAGGCACTGAGATGACCGGAAAACACCGCTCCCATGAGGGATTTTACGGATTTCCAACCAAGCATCGACCCCATGCCCCGGGTAAAATTCAGCGCCTTGTAGGTCTTCTTGTCCGGATCGGTATAGATGGGTCCGTCAAAGCCGGTCGCCCTCCGATACGGGGGAATATGTCCGGGTTCTCCATTGCCGATGATCACCAGCCGGACACCGTTTTTTTCAAACCTATCCCTTTTTTCTGCCAGTTCAGCCACCTGCTGACGAGAGATCGGTCAGCCGAAGTGGCGGATGAATACCAGTACCGTGCGCTGGTTCTGCCACAGAGAGGACATCTCCGCCGCAGCGCCGTTTTCGTCCAGCACGTTCAGCCCTTTCAGTTTTTCCAGAATCCGGTCTTCCTTTTCCATAGCCGCCCTTTCCGCCTCACCGCATTCACTGCAATTTCTCTCTTAATATAAGGTTCGATCCGGGGTTTTGCAATATTTCGGATATCATTTAAAATTGAAGATTTCCACCGGTTCCATCTCATCGGCCGGTGCAAAGCCGAAGATTCTGCCGTAAAAATACAACTCGGCATCCATTGCCCGTTTGATGTTTTCCGAGCGGCGGAACCCGTGCTGTTCCCCTTCGAACGGTATGTAGGCCACCGGAATTCCCTTTTTGCGGAGGGCTTCCACCATGGTTTCAGCCTGATTCGGCGGTACGATTTTGTCTTCGAGCCCCTGCAGAAAAATCACCGGGCAGGAAAGCCGGTCCACGGCGTGGATGGGGGCCCGTTCCATATAGAGATCCTTCCGCTCGGGATAGGGACCGACGAGACCGTCCAGATAGCGGGATTCGAACTTGTGGGTATCCCGCGCCAGGGCTTCCAGATCACTGACGCCGAAATAACTGGCCCCGGCCTTGAACACCTCCCGGAAGGTCAGTACCGCCAGGGTGGTGAATCCCCCTGCGCTGCCGCCCCGGATGGCGAGGCGATCGCCGTCCACGTCGCCCCGGTCAGCCAGATACCCCGCGCCGTTGACGCAGTCATCCACATCCACGATTCCCCATTTGCCCCGGAGGCGTTCCCGGTATTCCCGGCCATACCCGGTGCTGCCGCCGTAGTTGACATCCAGCACCGCAATTCCCCGGCTGGTCCAGTACTGGATCGTCAGGTTGAACGCACTGCCGACCGCCGCTGTGGGACCGCCGTGGCTGAAGACAAGAAGCGGCGGCTTTTCTCCGGCCGGGGCCCGATAATCCTTGTTCTTTGGCAGATAGAAAATGGCATGGGCGGTTTCGCCGCCGGTGGTCGGGTAGTCGATGGGTTCCGGAATCGAAAAGTAGCCGGGATCGATCCGGTTGTCGAAAGACTGCCGCAGGATTTCCGTCTCTCCCGTGGCGGTATCGAGCCGGACCACGGCACGGGGTTCGGTGGGGGATGCACCGGAAAACAGCGACTGCCCCGGGCGGACATGAACCGCGCCGATACTGGTGCAGGGGGTGGAAACGTCCTTCAGATCCGCTGTGCGGGTGTCGAGACGGGCCAGATGGCTCATTCCTTCCCGGGAATAGGTGCAGATGATCTGATCCGGGGATTCAAATCCGTAGGTGGACATGCCGAACACCCACTGGGGTTCCCCGAATTCAGCCTCCATCCGGGTCATCGTTTCTGCCTGCCCGTCCTTCCATCGATAGATATTCCACCAGCCGGAGCGGTCCGAAATAAAATAGAGAATGCCGTCCGGGGACCATTCGGGCTGGAAAATAGACTCGGTCGGCCCGCCTGCTACCCGCTCCGGTGTTTCCGGCGTTCCATCCGGACGAAGACCGGCAGTCCAGAGTTCCGTTCCGTCCCAGGGCATGTTGGGATGGTGCCAGGTGAGCCAGGCCAGGCGGTTTCCATCGGGACTGAGGCGCGGAGCGGCGTAGAAATCATTTCCGGAGACGAGGGTGGTGATCTGTCCGGTTTCCGCGTCCACAGCCACGATCATGTTGTCGGGATGTCCACCGCCGGAATGATCCTCACACACTGCGATCAGCCGGTTGTGCCTTTCATCCACCACAAAATCGGCGAACCGCCGGTCATCTTTCTCCGTCACCGCTTCCGGTTTTTCGTCCGGCCTGATCCGGTAAAGCCGCTGATCGTCAAAATTGGCAATGTAGACAATGCCGTCATGGACAGTAAAACTCCCGCCGCCGTATTCGTGAACACGGGTCCGGACATTGAACGGCGGCGGCGTCACATCGGTCTGGCTGCCGTCCGGTGTCCGCCGGACCAGAACATTGCGACCGCCCTCGGAAGGCCGCATTTCCAGCCAGTATATCTCTTCACCATCAAATCGCGCACCGCCCAGGCCGATGCTTTCGGAGACGATCAAGTCACTGGTGATCGGGGATTTCCAGGTTCCGTAAGGTGCTGTCTCTTTCATAACTGTCTCCTTTGGTTTGGATTCCGGATGCGGATATCGCTCCTGTGGCGGTGGATAATGCACCGCCGCCGGCGTCACCGCTTTTTTGATACCATAACAGAATATAGAAACGGTTTCCTCTCCGGTAAACACCTGATTTTCAGCCTTCCCGCTCATTCGGGCCTTTGCAAAACTTATGTAAATCTTTTTCTTCACTTTTTTGCATTTCTTTGAATTGTCTTTCCTTTTCAAACCGTTATGATGGAGACAACAGAAAACACCAACCCATCTCCAAAGGAGAAAGCCATGAAAAAAATCCAGACCCGATCATTTGTCTTCATCACCGTACTGATTGTGCTGACCTGTGTGGCCCTTGCCTACACAGCCCCGTCCACCCCCGGACCGGACCCGCAGCCGGTGCCGAAATCGAAATCCGTTACCGGCGAACTCCTGAGCCTGTCGGGCCGGCTGACCCAGGAGAAGGTCTTCGCCGGTGGCGACGGCAATGTATCCCTGTCGCTCACCCTGGCCGCAAAGGCCATGTCCGGAACCGCAGAGACAACGGCCCCGCCGGTGGACATGGTCGTGGTGCTGGACCGGAGCGGATCGATGGAGGGGCAGAAAATCCGGGATGCCCTGGACGCGGTCACCCAGCTTCTTTCCCGCCTGGGCCCGGAGGACCGTTTCGCGCTGGTGAGCTATTCCAGTGACGTGCGGAAACATTCGGAACTGCTTCCCCTTACCGGTGCAAACCGGGAACGTCTGCGGACGGAAATCAGCCGCATCCGCACCGTTGGCGGAACCAATCTGGGCGCCGGACTGGCCGGGGGAATCGCCCTGCTGCGGAAGGGGCAGAAAGAAGGGCATTCGGGCCGGATGATCCTGATCTCCGACGGCCTTGCCAATGAAGGCATCACCGATATACGGGCGCTGGGGAGCATGGCTTCCGAAGCACTGGAACGCCCCTTTGCCATAAGTACTGTCGGCGTCGGATATGATTTCAACGAAGCCCTGATGACCGCACTGGCCGACCGGGGAACCGGAAACTACTATTTTCTCGAAGATCCGGCCGCCTTTGCATCGGTCTTTCAGCAGGAATTCCATCATGTCAAAACAGCGGCGGCGACCTCGGTGGAGGTTCAGATTCCCCTGAAGGACGGCGTTACCCTGACCCATGCAGGCGGTTATCCGATTCAGATGCGGGACGGATATGCCGTTTTCTATCCCGGCGACGTCCGCTACAGCCAGACCCGGACCCTGTTCCTTTCCTTCGGGATTCCTACAGGTGTGGAAAAGACCTACAGCATCCAGGATATCCGCGTCGCATACCACCGGGAGGGAAAAGCCCGCCACATTACCCTGTCCGAGCCGTTCCGGATCGCCTGTGTAAAGGATGAAAAGGCGGCGGTTGCCTCCATCCGCAGGGAAGTATGGGAAGAAAAGGTGCTGCAGCAGGATTACAACCAGCTCAAGGACGAGGTGGCAGCGGATATCCGTGAAGGCCGGAAATCCCAGGCACTGGGCCGGATTCAGATGTACCGGTCCCGGCAGGAAACCCTCAATGCGACGGTCGGTTCGGACCGGGTCAAAGAGAACCTGGGCAGCGATCTGGAGGAACTCCGGGAGACGGTGGAGGAGACTTTTGATGCGGCAGCCCCGGGGCCGCCGGTGGCCGAAAAGCAGCGGCGGAAGGCCAAGTCACTGCAGTATGAAGCCTATCAGGGACTGCGGAAATAACGAAAGGAGAATAAAATGGCGATCATGAATCGACTGATCCGCCTGTGCAAGGCGGACCTCCACGGCGTCATGGACCAGATGGAAGACCGGCGGCTTCTGCTGAACCAGTATCTGCGGGAGATGGCATCGGCACTGGACCGAAAAGAGAACGCCCTGCGGCAGATGAACCGGGAACGGGAACGGCTGCAGGCATCCTCCGAGGCGGTGGAAGAGGAAACCGCGCGTCTGGAAAAGGATATAACGGCGGCCATCCGGAAGGACCGGGACGACATCGCCCGGTTTCTGATCAAAAAACAGCGCCCCCTCATGGACCGGCAGGCGGAACTGAAGCGCCGGAGCCGGGAGCTTGAAAATGACCGGACAGCGCTGCGGCAGATGATCACGGAGCAGAAGGCCCAGTATGAAGCCCTCCGGATCAAGGCCGGAGCCTATCTGCGCCGGACGGAACGTTCAGAGTGGAAAGCGGATATGCCGGACGTGTTTTCCGATCCGGAAACGGGCGAACCGGACGAAAAAGAGGTGGATCTGGAACTGCTGCGCCGGAAAGAAGAACTGAATACAGAGGAGACAAACCATGAACACAACGCATAATCCCCTGCGGACGACCATTGTCTTCGGCCTCCTCTGCGGGCTCTTTTTCATTCCCCTCACCGGTCTGCTGCGCCCCTGGCTTCCGTATCCGCTGCCGTTCCGGCTGACCCTCTGGCTTTTTCTGGCGGTGTACAGCCTTCTGCTGGTCCGCTGGAGCCGGGGAAACCTTCTGACGGTCAGCTTTCCGCTTCTGGTCCTGCTGATTCCGGCCGGCGGCGTCCCGTCTTCGGGAATTTTCCTGCTGACCCTGCTGGGGGCGCTGAGCTGGATTCGGAGCGGCATCTGCTTTTCCGGATCAGCCTTCCGGCTGCTCATCGCAGAAGGAATGCTCGCCTTCGGCGGCGGTGCGCTGGTGGACCTGTTCGCGCCCCGGACACCTGCCGCCTGGGCGCTTGCCATCTGGCTTTTCTTTC
>JBEPXL010000104.1:7306-9191 GCA_041641935.1 Desulfobacteraceae bacterium
AAGGGAGCGGGAGAAGGAAGACGCGCCGGACGCCTTTGAACAGGCCCGGCGGGAGGCGGAAAAAATTCTTTCCGGTGAAATCTGAGCCATAAGGGCCGTCTGCGGAAGGCGGCCCTTTTTCGCAGGGGGCCGGCCGTTCCGGTCCCCTCCCCTGTGTCCCTTTCGTTGACATCCGGACCTTTCGCAAATATAGTTTTAATCTGACTTTTTCTCATGCGGCAGTGCCTACCCAACTCTTTTGCGAAAGGACCGACATCCCATGCCCCTGACCATTTATCAGGTCGATGCCTTTACCCGGACACCCTTTTCCGGAAATCCCGCCGGTGTCTGCATCCTGACCGAACCCGCCGAACCCGACTGGATGCAGGCCGTTGCCCGGGAAATGAATCTCTCCGAAACCGCCTTTCTCCACAGGGAAAAAGACGGCTACAACCTCCGCTGGTTTACTCCGGCCGTGGAGGTCGATCTCTGCGGCCACGCCACCCTTGCCAGTGCCCATATCCTGTGGGAAACGGAACAGCTTTCACCGGATGAAACGGCGGTTTTTCATACCCGGAGCGGTAAACTGACCGCTGTGAAAACCGGTGAGCGGATTGAAATGGATTTTCCGGCAACCCTGGCCGAACCGGCCGAAGACTTTGTGGCAGTGGTCGATGCGCTGGATGTCCGCCCGCTGTATGCCGGAAAAAGCCGGTTCGATTATCTGATCGAGGTCGAAGCCGAGGATATTGTCCGGAATCTCACGCCGGATTTCAGTCGCCTGAAAGAGACCGATGCAAGGGGCGTCATCGTGACCAGCCGGTCGGGTTCCGATGCGTATGATTTTGTTTCCCGGTTCTTCGCGCCCCGTGTCGGTGTGGATGAAGACCCGGTCACCGGCTCGGCCCACTGCTGTCTGGGGCCGTACTGGCAGGGAAAACTGGAAAAGGATCAGATGGTGGGGTATCAGGCGTCTCCAAGAGGCGGAACGGTGCATGTGCGGGTGGAAGAGGACCGGGTGCATCTGGGCGGGGATGCGGTTACGGTGATGGTCTGTGAACTGCGGGTGGATGTGTGATGAAAGACGGTTCCATGACACCCGATCACCGTGAGGCCCTGGGGCTTTTTCTGGGGAAGAGTGAAAGCTATCTCCACCGGCGGGCGGTCCGGAATGCGGCTGCGGAGCTGCATGAGCGGTTCCGGAAGGAGTTCGGCTCTGCGTGCTGCAAGGTGCTGATCCGGCATGTCAAAGATGACCCGAAAGAGCATTTCAGTCATTGCGGGGGACTGACGGGAACGGCGGCGGAGATGACGGTCCGGATGATTCTGGAGAAAAGGCCGGAGCTGGTGCGGCAGGCGGATGAAGGGTTTCTGAACCGGCGGGCGACGCGAACTTCAGTGTTTATTGCGAATTTGCTGCGGCGGTTTCGGTAGCCGCTTCCTGGACCGGGAAAAACATTGCCCATCTGCTCCGGCGCATCATTGTCATCCTGGGACGTCCGGCAGCTTACCTCAAAGATGGCTGCACTGATCTGCAGATGACCACAGCCGATATTCGCCGTGACTTTCACGTTTATCTCCAGAAACAACTAAAAACCGTCACTCAGCCGGATCTCGACAAAACAGGCTTTCCAAGTGCAAAAACCGGTCAAATCTTGAATATTTAATTGTTTTACAGAGATTGATGATGACAGAGCCGTCCCCTGTGCCGACCTCCGGAATGAGGCATGTTGCACGCTAAGTGCCTATGGCAAAGAAGAAACGCAAAACTGTTTTGCTGATCTGTAGCCAACCTCCGGGCGATAGTGTAAGGAAAATCAGGACAGCATTATCCAGGCAGGAGGACGGATAAAACTTTACTGGTTTTTCGTGTGCAATGCCGTAACCTGATTACTGTTCGATATGA
>JBEPXL010000105.1:0-9189 GCA_041641935.1 Desulfobacteraceae bacterium
AAGGCAACTTCTGCCCCGGCAGTATCTCCAGCACCGCAAGGTCCGCCTTCTCGTTTCGGTGAATCTCCCTGCCCTGTAACACAGGACATTCCGGAAAATGGGAAAAATCAAACCAGACCTGCTCATCTGTTACCGCCTCATCCACCACATGGGCGCAGGTCAGGATATGGCCGGAATCCACAAGCACACCGCCACCCTCGGGAATGCGGCGCTCCGGGTCGATCAAAATCCGTACAATCGTGTAGTCTGCTTTCATCAGAAACCGGGTTCTCCCTCCTTACGCATCGTGTGAAATACCTTTGTCTCGATCATATTACCATTTCTTTCGCACAAATTCAGCCCTGTTTCAAGAAAATCGACTGGGGAAAGGTCTACCGACGGTGCGGATAACCGGAATGGTTCCCTCAAACAGCTTCCGCTTTTCCAGCAGCGGGGACAATAGCGCTTTTCATCCGGTCGCCCCGCTGATATACTTTTTGTACAGTCCCTCTCTTCCAAACAGGAATACGGAGAAGATTCGTCCATGGAAAAAAGCGGAAAAGATGTATTTCTCATGGGAATCAACTTCAGTACGGAAAAACGGAATGTCACAGAGTGGAAAGTGGAGAAGGTGGAACAGTAATCCGGGCGGCACGTTCAGCGATGCCGGCACAGCCTTTTCCATACCGCCAGTACCAGCACCAGCCCGCCCGTCACCGGCAGAAGCAATGCATCCGGTGATTCCATTGCCCACAGGGTTGCGCCGCTGATGATGCACCAGAGCAGTGGCATGATCATCAATCCCCAGTGGATGCGGTGGTCGGGAACCAGCAGAATACCCAGTGTGCCGACTGCCGTCGGGTCAGGCGCGACACCGAACACCTGCACCTGTGTCCAGGCCCGGCCTGCCAGTGGTCCGATGAGCGGCTGAAGCAAAAGCGCAAACAGAAAGATGGCAGTCCCTGCTCGCCGGAACAGTGGCTGTACCGCATCAAACCGGAGCCTGTCCCGTATGATACCCGTCCAGATCAGCAGCAATGCTTCAATGACAAACAATCCCGCAAAATAAGCGGCGGCCCAGTTGATGCTTTTGTACCAGAGCCAGTGAAACGCCACCGCGATCCACAGCCAGTATGCAGCAAGAATGGCGGCGATCCATCGTCCATGCCTGTCCCCCCGGTACAGCAGCCAAAGAATAACCAGGCCGAGCAGAAAAGAGACGATCTGGGCGGGCCGGATGTTCTGGTTGTAGAGTTCAAAAAGACGATAGTAGGTTTGCGGTGAAAAGAGCAGAAAGTCGGAGAGCCGGTATGTCGACCATGCGCCCATCAGAGCTTTTCAACATGTCGGACGATCCGCCGGCGCATGTTCTCATCCGGCAGACGGCCGTGCAGCGCCCCCATGTTTTCCCTGACGTGTGTCACCTGCCGGGTGGCGGGGATGGCACAGGTGACGGCAGGATGTGAAATGATAAACTTGAGCAGGATCTGCGCCCAGTTGTCACAGTCGATTTCAGAGGCCCATTCGGGCAGGGGGTGACGTTTTACGAAGTCGATCAGTTCGCTCTGCCGGAACGGCCGGTTAATGATAACGGCGATGCCGCGGTCCTTTGCCAGTGGCAGAAGACGTTCTTCCGCTTCCCGGTTGACGACATTATAGCTGAACTGTACAAAATCAAGCGGATGGCGGCGCATGATCTGTTCAAAATCGTCGTGACGGCGGCCATGGGACGTGGTGATTCCCACATAGCGAAGCCGCCCTTTCTTCTTCATCTCAAACAGCAGTTCCAGATGCGCCTGCCAGGACAGGAGGTTATGAACCTGCAGCAGATCAAACTCCGGCACATTCCATTTCTGCCGGGATTCCGCGATCTGGGAAGGTCCGTTTCCATCGCTGTAGGTCCATACTTTGTCAGCGGAAAAAAGCCGGTCCGGGTGGTTCAACTGCGCAAGACCGTACCCGATCACATCCTGGGAGGAGCCGTACATCGGGGAGGAATCGATGATGCGGCCGCCGGCATCGAAGAAGTTTTTCATCACCTGAACGCAGGTGTCACGGGCGACGGGATCAAAGCCCACATTGAAGGTGATCCAGCTTCCCAGGCCGATGGCGGGCATTTCTTCACCGGTGGAAGGAATCTTCCGGGTGTGCATGGACTGCTGTGACGCGCCGAGAATCGACGGCGGACGGAGCATCAGGCAAGTACCCGCTGCAGCCATTGTCCGGAGAAAATCCCGGCGGGTGATGTCAGCCCGGCGGCTTATGTCAGAAGAATGCTTCATGTCAGACTCCCCATATGCCTGCTGCTCCGGAGGTATCGGAAACAGGCAGCTTTACGGAAAAGTGGCAGGAACATGCCTGCGGCATACACCTGAACGGTTTGTCTGACCCGAAATATAGACATCCTCAAAAAGGTTGTCACCCTGCCGGGGATGTGGCTGCCGCATCATCAGACCGCCATCCCTGCACAGCAGACAGCAATTCCACCCGGCATCCTGGACTGGAGGCATCAGATCACAGCAGCAGCATAAGCAGAACCAGAAGAATGAAAACAGCGACGCCGCCCAGTACCCAGTAAGGGAAGCGGTTGGGATCGACATTGACCATCAGATTGTGGGAACCGTTCTCCTCGATCTGTTCCAGTACCGATCCGCTCAAATAGCCTTTTTTCTCCCTGGCCAGCCGTTCCCGGAGTTTATTGGCGACGTCCGGCGGCAGATGCCCCAGTCCTTTTCCTTCCAGGGTTTCCACCACCACGGAATGCCGGTCCACCGGATGCGGTTTCAGGCGCACTTTATCGCCGATCCTGCTTTGTCTGATATACTCCTGACGGTTTATGCCGTCTTCATTTGCATCTGCAGTGCCGGAAAGCGGTGTTGAAATTCTCATATTGTCTCCTGTAAAGAGTAATCTGAATTCTTCCAGACTACCAGATGACGATTTCCTGTGGCAAGTTAGCGTTTTATTATCTCCGGCAGGAAAGAGGGGGGCAGCGCAACAGGGAAAAGCGTTCCACGAAAAGAGGGCAGCGGAAGATGGCAAAGCGGTTTCGGAAGACGAAAAGACCCGAATATCAACGTATTGACATTGAAGAATAAATATGTAAGTTAAACAGAAAAAACGGGCCTGCAAGGTGCTGGTAACACCATACACGCCCTTCCCTATCATCTGAGCAAGCAGGCAGACGGGCTATGCGTACCTACCTTGTCGCCCTCACTTCTTCAAGTACAACAGGTATCCCTCTCCCCGCCGCTTGTCTCTTTTTTTACTTTGAAAGAGGACAGTTATGACTCGTTATATCCTTATCATCACAATCCTTTTCGGCATTCTGGCCATCGGAACCGCAGCCGGTGCCGAAAGGTTTTTATCCATCGGCTGGGTCTTTGACAGCAAATCAAAGCAGACCGAGGCGGAAGCAAAACGGACGGAGGCAGAAGGTCAGGCCGAACTCAATCGTGCTGTGGCCGCAACCCTGAGCAGGCAATCCGACGCATTGATTGAACTGGCAACCCGCCCCCCGCAGGAAGACCGTTTTCAGGCAATGGCGCAGTTTTACTGTATTGCTTTCGGGGTTATGGTTTTTCTCTGTTTCGGTCTGATCACCTATATTTTCTTTAACCGGCGGTATGTCCGGCAGCTGGAACTTTCACTTGCCCGTTTTCAGAATCAGATTCCGGACATCGGCAGTCCTGTCGGTATGCCCGGCGTACGTGGGGCCGTAGACTTTGAGCGTGCCGGACTTTTGAATTATGCGAAACCGGAAAATGCAGAAAGGTAGACAAGGAGGGCTTCTTTACAGTCTGCTTTATCCTTCCTGTTCCGCGGTTCAGCCTGAGCCGGGTGCGATCAGCAGACCATAGCGCGGATGGAATGCGTTACATCTGCCCACTCATTCTTAAAACCATCCTTCCCGGGATGGTTTTTTTATCCCCGCACTGCAATTTCGAGAGTCGGAACAGGAGTGGTTGCGGATGAAACATCCTGAGATGGTTTGGCTGACCGCTCTTATTCCGTCTGCTCCAGTACCTCTTCAAATGCCGTCATATTTTCGCACCTGAATACCTGTCGGAAGAGATATTTCAGGGTTTCATGATTCTGAATTTTGCTGATTCGGATCGTAACTCTGGAAGGCATTGCATTGAATTTTTCAAACAGCGCATCCAGCAGCATTTCACGGGCGGTTTCTGTTTTTCCTTCTTGAATGCCCAATGCTTTTCCCTCCTGAACACCCAATGCTTTTCCCTCCTGAACACCCAATGCCTTTCCCTCCTGAACACCCAATGCCTTTCCCTCCTGAACACCCAATGCTTTTCCCTCCTGAACACCGATGCTCCTTCCTTCCTCTATGCCTTTTTCTCTGGCAACATCCAGTACATCAAGCATTTTGATTTCCTCCCACAGTTCCTGAATACGATCCTTGTCAATCAGTTTGTTGGACATGACCAGCGTCGCCGCCAGGAGTTTGGACGAGATATGTTCTGCATGAAAAAGTTCAGTTTCAAAACGGATCACCTGTTCCACAATATCGCCGCGTATCGTTCCGGTTTCTTTTCCATACAGCGGCAGAAAAACCAGTTCCAGCCAATTTTCAAATGTACCGTTCTCCACAGCGGCACGAATTTCCCGCAACCGCTTCCGGGCATCCCGCAGGCTGAAATCGATTACAATGGGCGTGTATTTGCCGCTGCTGGTGATCACTGATTTTTCTCCGGCATACACCTCACCCGAGGCAAGAACAATATCCGTAATCCTTGCGCCCCACTGCCGGGCTCCCATAAAATGATAAGCAGCGAACCGGTACATGTCGGATTTTCGCAGATTCCGCTGCTCTTCAATGTGGTAGAGATCCCCGTCTTCATCCCGCACCATCACATCCACACGACCGGATGTCACCGAAATATCCGCAGGTTCGAATCCAAAAACCTCTTCAATACGTCCGGTCTTGAGGCCGAGGACATCAAGCGTCTGTCCCCGCAGCGCATCCGCCAGCCATTTTACGATCACATCGTAATTCTGGGCGTAGTCCGTTCCGTTCCGGCTTTCCAAGATGCAATCACTCTCCGTATAATCCAGAAACCATTGTTCACCCCTGTGTTCGTTTTGTTTATCTTACTTTACCACAGACAGAAAATACAGACAAATATCGTTGCTTTTTTTTGTTGCAGATTTGGAAGTAAAATGAAATTTTTGGAAGAGAGGGCACAAAAAAGAAAACCCCCGGCGCTGAAACACCGGGGGTTTACAATAACCGAACTTGGTAAAGCTCGCTCGCCTGTTGATAAAAATGATAATACAGGAGGTGGACCATGTCAATGCAGCCCGGCTTTACCGGCAGCGTACGACCCACAGGAAGAGAGCATCCTGCCTGATGGATCGATCCACATGCCATCAACGCCACAAGGAATCAGGGAAGGTGTATTGACCAACGGCAAGATCGAAACTACATTAGGTACGTTTTGCCGGATGTCCGGACAAAATGAGTGAATATATGCCGAAACAACAAAAAAAGCCTTTCATGGGATAATCCCTTGAAAGGCTTGAACTTGCTGGAGCCGACGAGCGGAATCGAACCGCTGACCTGCTGATTACGAATCAGCTGCTCTACCGACTGAGCTACGTCGGCTCAAAACAAAAAGACTACTTACTATGTTTATGGGCCAAAATCAAGAAAAAAAAACACTCCAGACGATCATAGACCATATTCCCCATCGGACCGGTCCCGTGGTCTTTACCGGTATGCAGGGAGCCGAACGGGCCTGGCTGGTTTCCCGGCTGCTTGCCGAACTGCGGATTCCGGTTACCGTCATTCTGCCCGATGCCCGGGAGGCGGAAATCTTTACCGGTGACCTCCGTTTTTTTTCCGATGATGCCCGCTTTCCCGTCTATGCATTCATGCCCTATCATGTCATGCCCTTCAAGCCTGTGGCCTGCCACAATCAGACGGCTGCGGAGCGGATACGGATACTCTATCGCATGACCGAAGCCCGCGATCCGGGCGTTACGGTCACAACGGTCGAGGCGGTACAGCAGCGGCTGATCCCCAAACCGGTTCTTTCCGGTTATGCCGAACTGGTGATGCCCGACGAGGAACTGGACAGGGACAGTCTGATCGAGAAGATGATCGCCGGCGGCTACACCCGTGTCTCGATTGTGGAAGAACCCGGTGATTTCAGCGTCCGGGGGGGCATTCTGGATGTCTTTTCACCGCTGTACGGAGAACCGGTCCGGATCGAATTTTTCGGTGACATGGTCGAATCCCTCCGGTTTTTCTCCGCCGCATCCCAGCGGACCCGGGAACATATACGGGAGGCGGTGATACTTCCGGCACGGGAGGCGGTGCTGGATATGGCCGAAATGGACAAGGTCGTCAACCGCATCCGGACCCAGGCCGGCCGTGCCGGTCTTCCCGGTGCAAAGACCCGTGAGTTCGTGGAGCGAGTCCGTCAGGAAGGTATCTTTCCGGAGATCGAAAAACTGCTTCCCCTGATCTATGCGGAAACCGATACCTTTTTCGATTATTTTCCTGAAAATGGACTGGTCATTCTGGTGGAACCGGAACGGATTGCGGCGGCATCGGAAGAATTCTCCGACCAGTCCCGTGCTGATTACGCCGCCGCCTGCACGGAAAAACGGCTCTGTCCGGAACCGGATCAGTTCTACCTGACATGGGCGGAGATTCAGGAGCAACTCCGGGACCGCTCTCCCCTCTCCCTCAAAGCGCTGGCAGTAGAATCGCCGGCCGGAGAACCGGTGGAAAAGCATCATTTTTCCGTCACGGAGAATGATGCCATGCAGGAAACCCTGCGCCGGTCGGCCGGGGAACGGGAAGAAGTGTTTCAGCCGCTGGCCGACTGGATCAACGAAAACCGGCGGAAGCAGCATGTCACGGTCCTGGTCAGCAGCGGCCGTTCCCGGACCGATCAGATCACCGAAATCCTGTCGCCCTACGCCATTTCCCTCACTGGGGTGGATCAGATTCCGGATCCGAATACGGGACGGGGAAGAGTCTATCTCTGTGAAGGCGATCTTTCTGCCGGATTTGTCTGGCCCGATGCCGAACTGGCCATTCTGACCGACACGGAAATTTTCGGCGTCCGGCGGCGGCGAAAACCGGTTTCAAAGCGCCGGTCCCCCCGGACGGATCTGCTCACCTTTGAAGATCTGACTCAGGGCGATCTGGTGGTCCACACGGAACACGGTATCGGCCGGTATGAAGGACTGGTGAAGCTGAAACTGAACGGAACCACCAATGATTTTCTGCTCCTCTATTATAAGGATGATGACCGGCTCTACCTCCCCGTGGAACGGATGAACATGATCCAGAAGTACATGGGGGTGGACGGTTTCGCGCCGGTGCTGGACAAGATGGGCGGGACGTCCTGGCAGCGGGTCAAGGGCAAGGTCAAGAAGTCGGTGGAAAAAATTGCTGGCGACCTGCTCAAACTCTACGCCCGCCGACGGGTGCGGGAGGGGTATTCCTTTGATCTGGCCCATGCCGATTTCCGGTCCTTTGAGTCGGAATTTCCCTACGAAGAAACCCCCGACCAGCTCAGGGCGATACGGGATGTCATCCATGACATGGCGGCGTCAACACCAATGGACCGGCTGATCTGCGGTGATGTGGGCTACGGCAAGACGGAAGTGGCGCTCCGGGCCTCCTACCTGGCGGTCAACAATTTCAAGCAGGTGGCAGTGCTGGTTCCAACGACGGTGCTGGCGGAACAGCACTATGACACCTTTTCCAGACGGTTCTCCCGGTATCCGGTCAGTGTGGCCTGTCTCAGCCGCTTCCGGACTGCGAAGGAACAGCGGGCCATCCTCGATGATCTCAAAGAAGGAAAGGTCGATATCATCGTCGGAACCCATCGGCTGCTACAGAAGGATGTCGCTTTCAAGGAACTCGGACTGGTGGTGCTGGACGAGGAGCAGCGCTTCGGGGTCAAACACAAGGAAATGCTGAAAAAGCTGCGGAGTACTGTGGATGTGCTGGCCCTGACCGCGACCCCCATTCCCCGGACCCTTCACATGTCCCTGGTGGGCATCCGGGATATCAGCATCATTTCCACCCCGCCGGAACAGCGGCGGCCCATCATCACCTATGTGTCGGAATTCGACGACAGTCTGGCTGCCGACGCCATTCGGAGGGAACTGCGCCGGGGCGGGCAGATTTTCTTTGTACACAACACCATCCAGACCATTGACCGGATGGCGGAACACCTGCAGAAACTGGTCCCCGAGGTCCGGCTGGCGGTGGCCCACGGGCAGATGAACGAGGCGGAACTGGAGAAGGTCATGTTCCGGTTCACGGACCGGGAGATCGACCTGCTGCTCAGCACCACCATCATCGAGTCTGGACTGGATATTCCCGGGGCCAACACGATTCTGATCAACCGCGCGGACCGCTTCGGTCTTTCCCAGATTTACCAGCTCCGGGGCCGTGTGGGCCGGACCGACGAACAGGCGTATGCCTACCTCTTCATTCCAAAGGAAAGCGGCCTGACCCGGGACGCTCAGAAGCGGCTCAAGGTGCTGATGGAACACAGCGACCTCGGTTCGGGATTCCAGATTGCCATGAGTGATCTCAAGATCCGGGGTGGCGGAACCATTCTGGGAGCATCCCAGTCGGGTCATATTGCGGCGGTGGGGTATGACATGTTTCTCAAGCTCATGGAAGAGGCGGTGGCCGATCTGAAGGGCGAACCGGTACAGGAGGATCTGGAGCCGGAGATCAATATTCCGCTGTCGGCCTATATCGCGGAGGACTACATCCCGGACATTGACCAGCGCCTGACGGCGTACCGGCGGCTTACCCGCATGTCGTCCCTGAAGGATATACCGGCCTTCAAGGCCGAACTGCAGGACCGGTTCGGTCCGCTGCCCGAAGAGACGTCGAATCTTCTCTTCAAGATCATGCTGCGGATTCTGGCCGTACAGGCCGGAGTGAAACGGGTCGATCTGGCCGGGGGGCAGCTGTCGCTCCATTTCTCGGAAGGACATCAGAAGAATCCCTTCGCCATCGTGGACATGATTACCGGAAACGGCAAACGGTTTCAGCTGACCCGGGACCATGTTCTCAAGGTACGCCTCGAAGGACGGGAGGCCGGCAGTCCGCTGGCCCAGACCAAAAACATCTTGAAAGAAATCACGCAACGTGTTAACGCCTGAACAACTTTCACGATATTCCGAACCCCGATGATCTGCTGATTTTTT
>JBEPXL010000106.1:0-9047 GCA_041641935.1 Desulfobacteraceae bacterium
GATCTCTGGGCCAGGGCATTTCTTCGGTTCGTTGAAAAACTCTTCGCGTTAGGGTTGATTGATCAACCATGGTTCTCCCCTTGTCGTTTTTTCCTTGCTTCCATGGACCAGTATATTTCATTTCGATCGCGTTGTCGTGGTCTTGATTCACTCTATTACCGTAACATGAATGCCCCCCACTTACTTGCATCAACACCTCGGATCAAAATACAGGACAGATCCGTTTTTTTCAAGCATGTAAAATGGACTTGCATTTTTCGACGGAAATACCTACTATTCGGTCCATGCTGACACCACTGGAAAAACGAATCATCGCATCCATACAGGGAGATATTCCGGTCACGGAACGGCCCTACCAGGAACTGGCCCGGCGGCTGGAAATTTCCGAAGAAGACCTGATCCATACCCTGCAGAGTCTGTGCGAGCGGGGAGTGATCCGCCGGTTCGGCGCGACCCTGAAGCATCAGAAATCCGGGTTCCGGGCCAATGCCATGGTGGCCTGGCAGGTTCCGGAGACGGATATCGAAACGGTGGGAAACCGGCTGGCCGCCTTCAGCGAAGTGACCCACTGCTACCGCCGGAATCCGACCCCGCAGTGGCCCTACAATCTCTACACCATGATCCACGCCGGAAGTGAGGAAGAATGCCATGAACTGGCCGGGAACATGTCCCGGACCGTTGATGTGGATACCTACACCCTCCTCTTCAGCCGCAGGGAACTGAAAAAGACATCCATGAAATATTTTCAGGAGGAACACATCTCCTGACCGCACCCCGATCCTCTCCTGTGCATGTTCCCCATATTCTGCTGATCAACCCCTGGATTCACGATTTCGCCGCCTATGATTTCTGGGCGGCCCCCCTGGGGCTGCTGTCGCTGGCGGGGATTCTCCGCCAGCACGGGCTGGGGGTCAGCTATATCGACTGCCTGGACCGGTTTCATCCCCGGGCCCCGGAGACGGATCCCCGCAAGCGGCATGGCCGCGGTCCCTACCGGAAGACCCCTATTTCTCCCCCGGAACCGCTGCGGGAGATTCCCCGCCGCTTTTCCCGGTACGGCATCGATCCGGAATGGTTCCGGAAAGATCTGGGGGCGCTGGACGAACCCGATCTGATTCTGGTCACATCCCTGATGACCTACTGGTATCCGGGGGTTCAGGAGACAATCCGGACAATCCGGGCGGTGTTTCCGGAAGTACCGGTGCTGCTGGGGGGTATTTATGCGCGGCTGTGTACGGACCATGCGGTCCGGACCGCCGGGGCGGACCGGGTCGTCACCGGCGACGGAACGGCACGGATTCTCGATCTGGTGGCGGAACATACCGGCTACCGGGTGGAACCGCAGTTCAATCCCGGCGATCCGGATACCTTCCCCTCCCCTGCCCTGGACCTGCAGCACCGGATTCCCTTTGTGCCGCTTCTGACATCACGGGGCTGTCCGTTCCGGTGTGACTACTGTGCATCGGGATTTCTGGACCCGGACCGGATGCGCCGGTCCCCGGAGCAGGTGGTGTCGGAAATCCGGTACTGGCATGAGGAACACGGCGCGGAAGATTTTGTTTTTTACGATGACGCCCTTCTCGTTCAGGCGGAAGAACACGCCATTCCGATGTTCGAAGCGGTCATCCGTGAGGGGCTGCGGGTGCAGTTTCATACACCCAACGCGGTCCATGTCCGGGCTATTGCGGAACGGACCGCTGACCTGATGCGGACGGCGGGCTTTCACACCCTGCGGCTGGGACTGGAAACAGCGGCCTTTGAGCCGGAAAACCGGAAAGACCGGAAGGTGACCGAAGCGGAATTCATCCGGGCCACGGCGGCGCTGCGGAAGGCGGGATTTTCGCCGAATCAGGTGGGGGCCTATCTTCTGGCGGGGCTGCCGGACCAGACGGTAACGGCACTGGAAGCCTCCATCGATACGGTGCTGGCAAGCGGCGTCACGCCGGTGCTGGCCCATTACACACCGATTCCCCACACACCGCTCTGGGAAAAAGCGGTGGCCGTATCCCGGTTTGATCTCACGGCCGATCCGATTTTCACCAACAACGCCCTGTTCCCCTGCTGGCCCCGGTTCTCGTGGGATGTGATGAGCCGTCTTAAAGAGCGGATCGCGAAGGGAAAAACCGGATAGCCCGGAAGAGATTCTCTTGCCGAAACAAGGGGAAGGGAATATACTGGGCCAACATTCCCACCGTCAACCGCAGGAGGAATCAATGGGCCATCCGGATCAGCATCAGCCGGACCATCAGTGGATCAGTCCGGAAGCGTATTTTGTGCGGGAAGAGAAGAGCGACATCCGGCACGAATACCATCACGGCGAACTCTTCGCCATGACCGGCGCGTCACATCACCACAATCTCATCGCCGTGAACACGGCCGCCCATCTGCACGGAATGCTCCGCGACAGGGGATGTTTCGTCTATGCGATGGACATGAAGATCCAGGTCGATGCCGGACAGCACTATACCTATCCGGACCTGAGCATTGTCTGCGGGAATATTGAATTCGCCGAAGGCCGGGACGACACGATCACCAATCCGGTGGTGCTGGCCGAGATCCTGTCCGAATCGACCCGGGACTACGACCGGGGAAGCAAATTCACGGCCTACCGGAATATTGCCTCCCTGAAGGACTATCTCCTGATCGACCAGTACCGGTATCACGTCGAACATTTCTACAAAGCGGAAGATCACTGGGTACTGGCGGAATACAAAGACCTGTCCGGAACAGTGATACTTCAGTCGGTGGCAGCGGAACTCCCCCTGCGGACGATCTATGACCGGGTACGGATCGAATCCCCCTGACGCCCCCTGCCCTACTTCTCCATCAGATGCGTTACCGCCTTCTCCAGCCCGTCGAGGGAGAGTTCGAACATCGGGAAAATCTGCCGGATCATGCCGATGGTTCTTGTATGGGGCCACAACCGCTCCGGAACCGGATTGAGCCAGACCGAACGGGAAAAGGTTTCTGCCAGAAACCGGAGCTGTTCAATGCTGGGCCTGCCGCTCCGGTCCTCGACATAGATGGAGCCGTCGGAGATCATCAGTTCATAGGGGGCCATGCTGGCGTCGCCGATGATGACCAGCCGGGTTTCCGGATCAAACCGGGCCATCTCCGACACCCGCCGGGCGTTCCGGTACCGGGCCGGGTCCGCCCAGAGATTGTCATAGATGGTGTTGTGAAAAAAGAAGGTTTTCACGTCCTTGAACTGGGCACGGGCATAATGGAAAAGGGTCTGGACCACCGGAATGTAGGGGTCCATGGACCAGCCGCCGTTGTCGATGGCCAGGATCACCTTGAGGCGGTCCTTGAGGCTCCGCTCGAAGATGATTTCGATCTCACCGGCGTTCTTCATGGTCTGGTAGATCGACTCCTCCACGTTGACCTGATCCTTCGGACCGGTGGGAACCATGTTCCGGAGCCGTTTCAGGGCCTCCCCCATCATGGAGGGGGTCAGCACGCCGTCCAGTGAATAATCCCGGTACCGCCGGTCCATCGCCACCTTGACCGCCGACTTGTTCCGGGAGACACCACCCACCCGCATTCCGCCGGGATGGTAGCCCGAGTGACCGGTGGGCGAGGTACCGCCGGTTCCGATCCACTTGTTGCCCCCGTGATGAGCTTCGGTCTGCTCTTTGAGCCGCTCCTTGAAATACTCGATCAGCTGCTCGGGGGTGAGGTGGTTCATCAGGTCTTCGTCGGCGTCAAAGGCTTTGGCCACCTGCTCCGGGTTCCGGAGCCACTCCTCCAGAAGCGCCCGTGCCATCTCGTCGAGTTCGAGTCCCTCCGGGTCCGGCAGATCCGCCCCCTCGAAATGATGGGCAAAGACCTGGTCGAACCTGTCGAAGTACCGCTCGCTCTTGACCAGGATGGCCCGGGAGGCGGTATAGAAATCATTGAGGGAATTGATCAGCCCCTGCTGCAGCGCCTTGTGCAGGGTCAGAAACGCCGTGGGACTGACCGGAACGCCTGCGTCCTTGAGTGTATAAAAAAAGTCGATAAACATGGATCAGGAAAAGAGCCCTCGTTTGCCCCGGTTGACCGTGCCGGCGGCCCGCTGATAATCGCCGCTCTTTTTAAACAGGATGCCCAGATAGGGAATGTCGCCCTTGTCCAGCTGTTTCGGCCTGAAGTCTGGGTCGGTCTGAAGCGCCCGGACCCAGTTGAGCAGTTCCCGGGTGGCCGGTTTCTTCTCCACCGACTCGATCTCCCGCAGCCGGTAGAAGGCATCCACCGCGCTGCTCATCAGGGCGTCGTCGATATCCGGAAAATGGACCTTCACGATCCGGCGCATCATTTCCCCGTCGGGGAAGGCGATGTGATGAAAATTGCACCGGCCCAGAAACGGGTCCGAAAGATCCTTTTTGGCGTTGGAGGTGATGATGATCACCGGCCGGTGTTTTGCCCGGACGGTTTTGTCGATTTCGATGATGTCAAATTCCATCTGGTCGAGTACATCGAGCATGTCATCCTGAAAATCGGTATCGGCCTTGTCGATCTCGTCGATCAGCAGGACGGTCCGGATATCGGCGGTGAAGGCCTGTCCGATTCTGCCCATTTTGATATACTCTTCAATATTGCTGATATCACGGGTCGAGTCGCCGAACCGGCTGTCATTGAGCCGGGTCAGGGTATCGTACTGGTACAGGGCTTCCACCAGTTTCATGTTCGATTTGACGTTCAGGACAATCAGGGGCATTTTCAGGGTTTCCGCGATGGCGTGGGCCAGCATGGTCTTGCCGGTTCCCGGCTCCCCCTTGAGCAGCAGCGGCATTTCCAGGGACCGGGATATGTTGACGATCCCCGCCAGTTCCTCATCCAGAACATACCGGCTTGCCCCTTCGAATCGGTTGTTGTTGTCTGTCATATTCTCCTCAAAAATCTTTTCCTGGTTCTCTGTCGTTACACTTCAGGGATAAGCGACTTCTCCGGATTACAGTTCCGCGGACCGCAACTGGTCCGACACCGCCCGGGTCAGGGCCAGCACCCGGCGGGCATGGCTCAGGCTCAGGGAACCGGTTCCGCAGCTCGGTGAGATCAGGGTCTGGTTCAGCAGCGTGGCACGGTCAAACCCGAAAACTTCCAGCTTCTGGGCCTGTTCCCGCCACCGTTCCACCAGGGATTCCGGTGTTTCACGGTCAATGTCCGCCGCGTCGGAGGTCGGTACGATTCCCCAGGCGATGATGCGGCCTTCATTCAGAAACTTTTTGATGGTATCCGGATAGAGAACGAACTTGTCAAAATAGGAATAGGCGTCAAAATTGACAATGTCTATGGCCGTATCCATGACCAGATCCCACTCTGTATTGGCGCAGACATGGACACCGGCCAGTCCGCCTTCGGCGTGAATCGCGGCGATCACCTCTTCGAGGGCGTCGCTCACTTCAGCCTTGGAAATACTGATGAATTCCGACGACCCGAACCCGGCCAGGGCCGGTTCATCGAGAAAAATGATCACCGGCCGCCCGAACTGTTTCAGCTTCTTCACCTGCCAGCGGGCTTTCTGGGCCAGGAGCTTGATGGCCACATCCCGCATCTGATCGTCATAGAAAAGGGCCCGTCCGTTCTGGTCCTTCACGGCCGTCGCAAAGGTGATCGGTCCCGTCACCTGCCCCTTGAGGGCAGCCGGGGGTGTTTCCAGCCCCTTTACATGGTCCAGCAGAACAAAGAATCCCTTTGCCATATCCGGCGCCAGGGCAAACCGGGTGCTGTCGAGGTCCGCATCCCCTTCGGTAACGCCCATGTATTCTTCATAAAAGGCGAGCAGATCATCGGAAAAATCACTCTTTTCCGTATCCACAAAGGCCCGCTCATCGGTCACAGTCCATCCGGGCAGACCGGGCATGAACTGGAAGATCATTCCCTCTTCCCGGTACGCCGGGAGCTGCACCCAGAGCGGAATCTCCGGTGTATGGTCAAACACAAGCTGCAGTGCCCTGTCATGTTCTTCTACAGGGAGGCTGCCGATCAGCACCGGCAGTCCCCCCGGTTGAAACGCGTTCTCTGTCATTGTACATCCTTTCTTTCTCTTCTTATCCGTTTTCCAGCCGCACATACTGTTCGTAATAGGCCGCGCCGCCGCCGATATCGGTCAGCCGCGCCTCGATGAGCTGATTGGCCCCGCCGCCGAGTTTCATCCAGTCCCCCCGCCGGTAGAGTACCGCGCCGGGATGGAGACCCGGCAGAATGTCGAGGGTCACCTTCATCCGGCCGATTAAAGAGACAAGATAAACATCTTTTTGCCGGTCTACAACCGCCAGAGCGGGACATTCCGGTGCAACCCGGACCGTCGGGGGCATGGTCTGGTCTTCGGGCAGTATCTGGGAATGAATCGCCTCCCGCCGGACCAGGGTCAGCAGCCGCAGGGGATATTCCGGCGGCGGGGGCGGCTCACCGGAGAGAATGTTCGGCAGCCGGGCTTTTCCGTCGGCGTGATCAAACCGCATTCCTTCATAGGCAATCTCGGGATGCCGGGCCTTGACCGAGCCCTTTTCCCGGAGTTCCGCCAGGTCCGTATCCAGAAGCGGCGTCTCCAGGGACATGCGGAAGCATTCATCGGGTTCGGGCAGAAGCACCGGCGGATCGAGACGCCGCCCCAGTTCCGACACCATCCGGTAATCGGTCCTCGCCGCACCGGGCGGATCGAGAACAGCCGGAATGTACTGGACATAATCGTGGAGAAAGGAGGCGACAATGTCCTCCTGTTCCAGCATCAGGGCGGCGGGCAGAACCAGATCGGCCCGTTCCGCCGTATCGGTCATGAAGGCATCGGCGACCACGACGAATTCGGCCTTTTCAAAGGCCCGTATATTCTGGTGGCAGTCCGGGCCCTGATTGATAAAGTTACCGCCGTTGACCCAGATCATCCGGACCGGAGGATCGTCGGCGCTGAGGATTTCCGGGCCCAGGGTCGGTTTGAAAAAGGACCGGGGCGGTTTCCGGTCCGGAACCCGGACCCAGTCGAGATTGAAATTGCCCATGGAATGGAGATGGAAATAGCTCCCCCCGCCGGAGCGGCCGATATTTCCGGACAGGAGGGCAACGGCGTTGATGAACCGGACATTTTCCCCGCCGTGCTTATATCGCTGAAGCCCCGCACCGGCAATCGTGGCGACAGGACTCTCCGGCCCATAGAAACTGAAAACGGTATCAATGTCTTTTCGCCGTACCCCGCAGACTTCGGCCAGTTCCGCTTCGGACCGGTTCATGACCAGATCGCGGAAGGTTTCGCCGTTTTTGATCCCGTTCCAGACCGGTTCCGGAATTCCCCGCTCGATCAGCCGTCGGGCGACCGCCGCCGCCAGAAAACGGTCCGTTCCGGGCCGGATCCGGATCATGTCATCGGAAAAGGATTCATTCCCGTCACCGCCGGGGGAGATTGTCAGCACCTTCGCCCCGCCTTTCCGGGCCTTCCGGACCAGCGCCGCCAGATGCACCGAACTGCGGGAGAGATCCTTGCCCCAGTTTACAACCCGTTTCGCGTTCAGAATATCGTGGGCGGTGTTCCCTGCCCGGGAGCCGAAGGTATGGACATAGGCCATATAACCGGCCGCGTCGCAGAGGGAACCCCGCACCCGTGTCGCTCCCAGTTCGGCGAAGAAGCGCTTGCCTGCCTGTTTCAGCACCCCCTTTGCGCCGTCGCTCTGGATGTGGAGAATCGCGCCCGGTTCCTTCCGGTATATCTGGATTTTTTCGGCGCAGAGGGCAAGGGCCTCCTCCCAGGAAACGGTCCGCCAGCCGGTTCCTTCCCGCAGAAGGGGATGCAGGATCCGGTCCGGGGAACGGAGTCTCCGGATGTGCTGCCGGATCTTTTTACAGGTAAACCCCGCGGTGAACGGGTGCGCCGGATTGCCCCGGAGGGTGACCTCCCCCCCGGTATCCAGCGTCACCTGCAGGGAACAGGAATCGGGGCAGTCCATTGTACAGGCGGTGATCATTTTCATGGGGCTGTTCCTTACGGGAATAAAAAAGCCCCGCAGGGCCTGACGCATCAGACTCCGGGGGGCTTTACGGGTTATGCGGCGTTGAATGCCTTAGAAGATGTGGTACACGAGACCCATGGAGAAACGGGTTTCAATATCTTCGTCTACATCGTCTCCGTCGTCCAGATGAAAGAACTCGAGTCTTGCGATGGCATCCAGCGTGTTGGTCACATAGTACCGGAGTTCCGTCGCCAGCAGGTTCTGGTAGGTATCGTCTTCATTGTCTTCGGAGGCCAGGATGATATCCAGATGCCATTCGTTGATCCAGTCGATGGTATCGGAGATTTCATAGCTGAGGGAGAGCAGATTGGAAATTTTGTGGTCCGTATCGCCGAATTCCCAGTCTTCCAGAATCGTGGAATAGCTCAACTCTTCAATCAGCTGCCAGTCAAAACCGAAGGGTTTTGCATACCGGAAAGCGGCATTCAGGAGGGGGTCTCCTTCATTGCCCGAGTAGTCGGAAATGAGGTAACCGATACCGGCACTGACTTCCCAGCCGTGGGCGCGGCGCAAAACACTTTCATCGGTCAGGATGTCCTGGATCCGGATCACGCCCATCGCACCCAGGGAAGGCCCGGTCAGGACGCCGGCGTCCGCCAGTACCTGCTGCATGGCTTCGTACCAGTACTTTTCATATTCTCTGAGGCTGTACTGGGCTTCGTATTCATCCTCTTTGGCGATGACATCGGCCAGCTTCAGATAGGTTTCATCGGAAATGGTTCCGCTGATGACACCGTATTCCTGCAGGTCTTCCACCACCCGGTAGGCTTCCATGAGCGGCGTGGCATTGAAAATACGGCCGTATCCGCCGCCGGCGGTCACCTGGACAAACGGATCATCATCCTCAATGTCTTCCAGATCCCGCAGACCGACATCGAGACGACCGAAGACAAACCATTTGTCATAATCATTCAGGTACTTCTGCGCCTGGGTCCAGGCGTCGATCTGATAGTTTTCGGTGGTGTTGGCATCATCATCGGCGCCCCGTGCAAAATCGATGATGGCGGTGGCATAGGTTTCCCACTTCATGGGAAGCGTGCTGTACTCTCTGAAATACTCGGCATC
>JBEPXL010000107.1:0-8978 GCA_041641935.1 Desulfobacteraceae bacterium
CTGGCCATCCGGAAGGACGTGATGAACTACGTCAACATGATCATCGGCATCGATGCGGAAAACCTGGGGCCGGACCGGATGTGGAAATACAAGGATCCCCAGACCGGTGAACTGAAGGCCCTCAAGGTGGATGAGCGCTACATCAACAGTGTGGAAGAACGGATGGGGCTGAAGACCGAAGAACAGCGGGAGAGTTTCCGGACATCCATCCGGAAAATCTACGGCCAGAAGATCTCCGTTGATCCCAACTACGATTTCATGGACAACCTGGAGCTGGTCAAGGCGGTTACCGATGTCCGGCTCAAATCCGACATTGCCGGCGCCGGCAGCCTCATCGGTGCGCTGGCCAACCGGACCAACGAAGAAAACCAGAAGCTGTATGACCGGATGGTGGATACCATGCTGAACAAGCTCGGCTACTGCCAGACCTGTGCCCAGAAGACCATCGAGTATTTCTGTACGCAGGAAGACGAAATATAGGGGCCGCTTCACATCCGGTGCGACAGGAAAGGAAACGGGACAGCAGATATGGACCCGAAACTTCATCAATATTTTTCCGACATCAAAGCCAGGGGCCTCTCCCGGGAACGGGAAGAACGCCTGCTGCGGGAGCTGGAAGGCAGCACCACGCACGATCTGCCCCCGGCCATTGAAGACAGCACTACTGCGGGCTTTGTACCCGGCCCGGAAAGCGTCTATTCCTGGGTGGACATGGATGCCCTCCAGCGTCTGACGCCCCTGGACATCGACTATACCACCTGCCTCCGTTCCCTGGATGAACTGCTGGAGCGGGACAAGCTGCGGGAGAAAGACGGCTTTCCCCGCAAGATCCGCGTGGGGCGGCTCATCAAGCCGGGCCGGGGCGGCAAGGACAAGATCGTGGTGGTCCCGACGACGGTGGAGGAGAAGTTTCTCCACGACACGGTGAAACCGCCCGATGAAGAGGAAGCCTCCGGCGGTGCCGGCGGCGGGGAGGAGGGCGAAGTGATCGGGGAGCAGCCGGTCCGTGATCCCAATGCCTCCGGCGCCGGTCCCGGCGAAGGAGAGGGCGGCTCCCATGAAATGGAGTCGAGCGCCTATGATCTGGGCAAGATCCTGACCGAAAAATTTGAACTGCCGAACCTGCAGGATAAAGGGAAAAAGCGGTCCCTGAGCCGGTACACCTATGACATGACCGACCGGAACCGGGGCTTCGGCCAGGTGCTGGACAAGAAGGCGACCCT
The DNA here is from genome assembly GCA_041641935.1 of Desulfobacteraceae bacterium. GTDB lineage: Bacteria > Desulfobacterota > Desulfobacteria > Desulfobacterales > Desulfococcaceae > JBEPXL01. The sequence goes on from JBEPXL010000107.1 coordinate 1,224, forward strand.
TCGCAAGATCATCGAAACCAATATCGCCCTGGGGAACATCCCTGACCCGGAAAAGATTGATCCGGCGGATTTTCTCATCTCTCCCGGCGACCGGATCTACCGGATTCTTTCCCAGGAAAAGGATTTCGAGTCCCAGGCGATGATCTTTTTCCTTCGGGACTATTCCGGTTCCATGACCGGGAAACCGACGGAACTGGTCGTCTCCCAGCATGTGCTCATCTACAGCTGGCTGCTGTACCAGTACGCCCGCCAGGTGGAGACCCGGTTTATTCTTCACGATACCGATGCCACCGAGGTAAAGGACTTCTACACCTACTACAACACACGGGTCGCGGGCGGAACCCGCGTCTCCTCCGCCTACCGGATGGTCAATGAAATCGTGGATGCGGAGAATCTGGCCCGGGATTACAACATCTACATTTTTCACGGCACCGACGGCGACGACTGGGATACCGAAGGCAAGGAAGCGGTGCCGGAGCTGGAGAAGATGCTCGGCTATGCCAACCGGGTCGGCGTCACCATCGCCGAACACGGCATGGGGCGGGGCAGTTCCAGCGAGGTGGAACGGTATCTGAAACGCTCCGGCCTGCTGACGGACCGTCCGGAGCTGTTCCGGCTTGACGTCATGCAGCAGGATGCCAATGAAACCCGGCTGATCGAGGGCATCAAGACGCTCATTTCTTAAATCCACCGGCGGATACAGCGTCTTTTTGAGCAGCATCCGCCGGACAAACCTATCTTCTTGATTACGGCACGCCATATGGAACTGATCGACCAGCACGCCAAAAAAATCATGGAAGGGTGCAAAGAGCGGGCCCGGGATGCCGGACTCCGCTTTCAGGATGAATCCCTGGAATATATCGTCACCAACCGCGACATGATTGAACTCTCCCCCAAAATCATGATCCCGACCCTGTACGACTACTGGGTCCATGATGTCGAGGTACTCAAGGGAAAGGGAAAGTACGAACTCTATCCCGGCAATCCCTATGAAACGGTGATCAATACCCGTCCGCCCATTTCCTACTATAACGACAACAACCCCGACTGGCTCAATGTGATGATTTTCTATCACGTTCTGGGCCATATCGACTTTTTCCAGAACAACACCTTCTTCCGGCACACCTGGGAGTATGACTTTACCGGCCAGGCCCTGTCCGACAAACGGCTCATGGCCCGCCTGCGTTCGGAGAAAGGACGCCAGGTCGACTACATTATCGAGTTCGGGCGCGGAATCGACAACCTCGTCGGCTTTCACCAGGAACTCTCCCGCTACAGTCGTTCCGAACGGGATCTTCTGCCCGACCGCCTCAATTTCTATTTTGATGTCTTTCTGCAGTCCCACAAGAAGGTTCGGATCAGCGAGTATGTAAAAGAGATCGAGCGGTACAATCAGTTTATCCGTGAGCATGGGGAAAAAGTCGGTGAGGAGGCGTTTTTCAGCGAAGTGAACCGGATTCATCCGGAATTCAACGCCATTTTCCAGAAGAGCGTGGAACATCAGGAGGAACTGGCGACAGACCTTCTCCAGTTTCTCATGGTCCACTCGGATTTTCTGAACCGTGAAGAGAACAAGTGGATGAAATCGGTACTGCAGGTCATCCGGAATACGTCTCTCTTCTTTCAGCCCCAGATCCGGACCAAGATCATGAATGAGGGATGGGCCTCCTACTGGCACGAAATCCTGTTCATGCAGGATGACCGGATACAGGGTCACGAGGTCGATTTTGCCCGTGTCAACGCCGGTGTCACCGCCATGCCGCGGGTGGGAATGAATCCCTACGCACTGGGAATGCGCCTCTTTTACATGATCGAGGAAATGGCAGAACAGGGCCGTTATTCCTTTGATTTCCGGAAGATTCTGGACACCCATGACCGGAAAGAGTTCGACCACCATACCGGCAAGGGGCAGGAATTTATCTTCAATGTCCGGGAAAACCTGAACGACTTCCTCTTCATCAACAACTTTGTGGATCAGGATTTCATCGACCGTCACAAGCTCTTTGTCGCCGGAAAACGGCTCAACCGTCAGCGGATGTCCTGGGAATATTATGTCAAATCCCGGAAGGCGGAAGACTACCGGGAAATGATTTTTGAAAGCATGTACCATCCCCCCGGAATCGAGGTCCACCCCGAAAAGACGACGGACGGCATTCTCTATCTGGTGCACCGGTTTGAAGGAAAGCCGCTGGTGAAGGATTTTATCGGCAATACCATGCTCGGCATCGAGTATCTGTGGAACGGTCCGGTCAAGCTGGAAACCAGCGAGGTAACCCAGTCGCCGAGTCTCCAGGGGGTGTATGCCGTGGGACCGGGCACCCAGGAACCCCCGGAAGCCCAGGAAATCCAGTGGCAGAGAGTACTGTACACGATGGAGAAACGGCGGCTGTCCAAACGAATTCTCTATGCGATGGATCAGTAAACGGTATGCCTTTCATCCTGATGATGAGCAGCGGATAACAGACCAAGAGGACTTATGAGCAACATCAGAAAAGCAATGGATAATCTCAACCGGAACATGAGCCAGTGGAATCACAATATGCTCATTCCCTTTGATGAATATCTTGAAAAGCTGACCGAAAAACCCTATCAGCATATCCGTAACATTTTCCAGATGTTTTATGATATGATCCGGTACTATGTGGGGGAAGGACTCGATGAATATCCCGATGACCCGGAATCGATCCACTACGTCCATTACGATTTCACCCGTCTGTTTGTGGAGGATTCCGATCATCCCTTCTTTGCCGACCGTCTCTTCTCCAACCGGCTCATGAACCAGACGGAATCGCTCCGCCGGGGCTCCCAGCAGAACAAGATCTATATCTTCGACGGCCCCCCGGGCTCGGGCAAGAGTACCTTTTTAAACAACCTGCTGAAAAAGTTCGAGACCTACGTCAACACCCCTGAGGGCCTGCGGTATGAAGCGGTCTGGCGTCTGGACCGGCGGGTTCTGGGCAATTTCAACCAGAACGAGCCCAATCCCATCCTGGAAAAACTGTCCCAGCTTCTGACCTCCCAGGGACAGGGGGCCGTGATGTCGGGCAGCAGCACGGTGGAAGAACAGCGGATGCTGGAGGAGATCAGCGCCGAAAACAATCAGAGTCCCGAAGAGTTTCTCGAAGACCACTATCTGGAACTGAACAATATCGACTATATCGATGTCCCCTGCCCCAGCCATGAATTTCCGCTGCTGATTATTCCGAAGCGGTACCGGCGGCAGCTGCTGGATGACCTGTTCGAGAATGATGAATTCAAGTGGAAACTCTTCACGGACAAGGCCTATGAATGGATCTTCCGGGACAAGCCCTGCACCATCTGCAGTTCCCTTTACCAGGCTCTGCTCAACAAGCTCAAAAGCCCGGAAGAGGTCTTCAAGATGGTCTATGTCCGGCCCTACCATTTCAACCGGCGGCTGGGGGAAGGCATCAGTGTATTCAACCCCGGTGACAAGCCGATGCGGGAGACGATTCTGACCAACCCGATGCTCCAGCGGCAGATCAATGAACTGCTCCAGGACAGCAACCAGGTCAAGTACATCTTTTCCCGCTACGCCAAGACCAACAACGGCATCTATGCCCTGATGGATATCAAGTCCCACAATGTGGAGCGGCTGATCGAACTCCACAACATTGTCAGTGAGGGGATTCACAAGGTCGAAGATGTGGAGGAGAATGTCAATTCCCTTTTCCTGTCACTGATGAACCCGGAAGACAAGAAAAACATCCACGGGCTGCAGTCCTTTTCCGACCGGATCGAGTATATCCAGATCCTGTATGTTCTGGATCTGAACACGGAAGTGGAGATTTACCGGAACATCTTCGGAAAACACATCGAAAACAGTTTTCTGCCCCGTGTGCTGCACAATTTCGCGCGGGTGATCATCTCCTCCCGGCTCAACAAGCGATCGGAATCCCTGCTGGACTGGATCGGTGATCCGGACAAGTACCGGCTCTACTGTGATGAAAATCTCCAGCTGCTCAAGATGGAAATCTACACCGGCCATATCCCCTCCTGGCTTTCGGAGGAAGACCGCAAGAAGTTTACGGCAAAACTCCGCCGCAGGGTGCTGGCCGAAGCGGAAACCGAAGGAAAGAAGGGGTTATCGGGCCGGGACTCCATCAAGATATTCAATGAGTTCTACTCGACCTGCGCCCGGCAGGACCGGCTCATCAACATGTCCACCCTCTGCAATTTCTTCACCCGCATCCGCCGGGACCTGATGGAGTACATCCCGGAGGGATTTCTGGAATCCCTGCTCCGGATGTATGACTATACGATCCTTCAGGAGGTGAAGGAATCGCTCTACAATTACAACAAGGCGCAGATCGCCCGGGACATCCAGAACTATCTCTTTGCCATCAACTTTGAAACCGGCGCGGTGGAGACCTGCCGGTACACCGGAGAGCAGCTGGAAATCACGGAAGATTTTCTCTGGGGCATCGAAAGCCGCATCCTGGGGGCGACCGCGGATGAATACCGGCGGATCGAATTCCGGTCGGATACCCAGCAAACCTACACCGCCCAGACCCTGACCCAGGAGATTCTGCTGGAAGGGCTTCCCATTACCGAAACCAGGCTGTACAAGGATCTGTTCGCCCGCTATACCTACAACCTGAAAGAGAAGGTCCTGGACCCGTTTCTGGAAAATGAGAACTTCCGCCAGGGCATCAAGGATTACGGAACCGATGCCTTCCGTACCTATGACAAACGGATCCGCGAGGATGTCACCTTTCTGATCAGCAACCTCTGTGAAAAATGCCGCTACACCGAACAGGGGGCGAAAGAGGTCTGCATCTACGTCATCGACAACGATCTGGCCCGCAAATATGCAACCCCGCAGCGTCTGCGCCGCGGGTTTCTGTGAAAGGAATAGAGACCATGCTGACCCCGTCGGATACGGCGCTGCTGGTGGTGGACGTACAGGGAAAACTGGCCCAGCTGATGCATGAAAAGGAAGATTTTTTCGGCAACCTCAAAAAAATGATCCGTGGCGCCCGGATTCTGGCGGTTCCCATCCTCTGGATGGAGCAGATTCCGGAAAAACTGGGCAGGACAACACCGGAGATTGCTGAACTGCTGACCGGTCTGACGCCGATGCCCAAGGTCAGTTTCAGCGCCTGCGGCGATGATGCCATTTTAAAGCAGCTGAATGCGCTGAACCGGCGGCATGTCCTGGTTTCGGGCATCGAAACCCACATCTGCGTCTACCAGACCGCCGCCGATCTGGTGACCCGGGGCTATGATGCCCAGGTCGTTGTCGACGCCGTTGCCTCCCGCTTTCCCATTAACAAGGAGGTCGGGCTGGAGAAGATCCGCTATATCGGCGCCACCCTGACCACGGTCGAAACGGCACTGTTTGAAATGATGAAAAAGGCGGAAGGGCCGCAGTTCAAAGAGATTACAAAGATCATCAAATAAAAAGGGTTGACCGGAACAACCGAATGAAAAAGACGATTCTTCTACTGACATTCTTCCTGACCCTGTCTGCGGGCTTTACGGGATGCGGTCACGGGCCGGGAACATCCGGCAAAGGCCGCCGGTATGTTGTCCATACCGTCACACCGGGGGAAACCCTGTCCCAGATCGCCATGCAGTATTATGGAACCTACAAGAAATACAATACCCTTGAGCGGATTCTTCAGTTCAATCGTCTGGATGATCCGCGAAGCCTGCAGGCCGGTCAGCGGCTCCGGATTCCGGTGCTGACCATCGACGGCGTTTCCCGCCCCGGCGCAGGAACCGCTGCGAAAAAAACCCCGCCGCCGGCCTCTTCCCCCCCGCCGGAACCGGAGGAGATACGGTCTCCTGCCCTGACGCAGGGAATCGAAGCCCTGAACAGCGGCAAATACCGGGAAGCCGTTTCCCTGTTCAAAAAGGTGCTGCACCGGAATCCGGGGGATACCGCCGCACGGAACTATCTGGGAACAGCCTATCTGCTGGAAGCGGAGGAACTGTATCAAAGGGGCGAGTATTCCCGGGCCCGGGAGGGATTTGAACAGGCACGCCGGTATCGCCCGGACTGTGATGAATGTGATGCCCACCTGGAGCGGATATCGGACAAGGGAGAAGAGTATATCCGGGCCGGTATCCGGCTGTTTGAGCGGCGGGAATACGGCAGGGCCATCGCAGCACTGGAGAATGGCAGAACGATTGTACCGGATGATCGCCGGTTACAGCAGTTTCTGTTCCAGGCGTCTTTTGAGGAGGCCCTGCGTCAGTTTATGACTTACCAGTCCACCCGGAACCCTTCGGATCTCCGGGCGGCCCGGCATACCCGCAAATCCGCCCTGCAGTACCGGGATACCTGTGAAGTATGCAGTGACTACGAGCAGAAGTACATGCAGAAAAACTACAACGAAGGCATTAAACTGTTTACCGATCAGGAACGGGACGGTCTGGTCCGGGCGGTCCGGATATGGGAACGGATTCAGTTTCTTGATCCGGATTACAGGCAGGTCGGGGAAAATATCCGCCAGGGCAGTGTACTGCTGAAAAAACTGGAGGAGATGGAGAAAGGAAAAACAGAGGAGATCTGAACGGATCAGCTCTGGAGAACCTGCGACAGAACGACCGTAATGTTGTCATTGCCCCCGGCCAGTTTTGCCAGTTCGATAAATCCTTCCACCTTCTGGGGCAGGGAAATATCCGAGGAAAGAACTTCCTTGATGAGGCTGTCATCGACCATATCGGTGAGCCCGTCGGAACAGAGGAGATAAATATCTTCCACCTGGGTTTTGCCTTTGATCAGATCCAGGGACAGATTCCGTTCAATACCGACGGCACGCAGGATCACGTTCCGGTGGGAATGGGTCCGGGCCTGGTCGGGGGTCAGCAGCCCCTGATCCACCATATTCTGGACCAGTGAATGGTCATGGGTCAACTGCTTCAGTTCACCGCTCCGGAAACGGTAGGCCCGGCTGTCTCCCATATGCCCCAGAACAAACCCGCCGCTGTAGAAGGCCATCAGTTCAGCGGTGCATCCCATTCCCTCATGGCCCGGCTTTTTCCGGATATGATCGAGAATCCGCTGATTGGCCAGCTTGAAGGCTTTCTGCACCAGCCCGGGAAGCTCCTCCTTGGGCTGGGGTTTTCCATTGTCCCGGGAAAAGAGTTCCAGCGCCGCCTCGGCAAAAAAGCGGCTCGCCAGTTCACCGGCGGCGGCCCCGCCCATACCATCCGCCACCAGGCAGAAGTTCAGGTCCGGCCTGACAATAAATGTGTCTTCATTGTTGGATCGCTTCAGACCGACATCCGTTCGGCCGGAGATGGCTATCTTCGTCATTTGCTTCCGAAACAGGTTCCACAGAATACAAGAAAAACCCGGCATGTGCACGCCCGGTGCAGCCGGGCCGGTTTCCGACCTGTGGCAGGTTCATTCCTCTTCCCGGCGGGTGGAAGTTTTCAGAAAAACAGCAGCGCTTCAGATCATGCCGGTGACCCAGTGTCAGACCTTCTGAATGTCTGCCGATCGCCTTTTTGTCAAGGGACAAATAAGGGGCAGTTTATCCGAAAAAGGGCTGAAGATCAATCGAAATCTCAATTAAGTGGTGTCCGGAGGAATCCCGGAAAGACAGCAGGAGACCGGACTGCCGGTCCCCTGCCGATGCGGGGAACTGTCTGGTAGGGACCTGCGGCGACGACCCGTAACACCGTGGCAGCGGTTCTACCGGTCGTCATTGCATCAAATCGGGCCATCAAGACGGGCCACCAAAACGGGTTTACTTCATGATCCGGGAATCCGGATGATCGTCC
>JBEPXL010000108.1:0-8962 GCA_041641935.1 Desulfobacteraceae bacterium
ACCCGGAACTGGACAAATCCTTTATCGCCCACGCCCTGACCCTTCCCGGTGAAGCCGAAATGGGAATCCGGATGAGCGAGAAAGGGGCCATTGACCCGGACGCCATCCACGAAGCCTGGCTGTTCATGGCGACTTCCATCGCCGGACACCTGAAAGGTGAACTGGAAACGATTTTCGAGCAGAACCAGACCCACGGCGCCTATACCGTCGATCCCCCGTCTGTGGGGCGGCGGAGCCTGAAAAATCTGGCCATGGCCTATCTGGGCCGGCTCGGTACGCCGGAGATCCGGACCTTCCTTCTTGACCAGTACAGGGCGGCCCGGAACATGACCGAAAAAATCGCGGCGCTGGCGGTGCTTTCCCATATCGACTGCCCGGAACGGTCCACGGCCATTGAACTGTTTTACGAAGAATGGAAATCGGACGTTCTGGTGCTGGACAAGTGGTTTTCCATCCAGGCCGCCTCCCAGTTGACCGATACCGTGGACCGGGTGAAAATGCTGCTGGATCATCCGGCCTTTTCCATCCGGAATCCGAACAAGGTGCGGGCACTGATCGGGGCCTTCTGCAGCGCCAATCCGTGGCAGTTTCACCAGTCGTCCGGAAAGGGCTACGCCTTTCTGGGGGACCGGGTGCTGGAAATCGACCGGTTCAACCCCCAGATCGCGTCCCGGATGGTTGCCGCCTTCAACCACTGGCGGAAGTATGATCCCGACCGTCAGGCACTGATGAAAGCCCAGCTGGAGCGGATTCTGAACACGCCGGAACTGTCCCGCAACGTATACGAGATTGTCTCCAGAGCCGTAAAATAATGTCCCCTCCCCTGCTCGGCGCACACTGCTCCATTGCCGGAGGGCTTCACAAGGCCCTCCGGACCGCCGCCGCCCTGGACTGCACCGCCCTGCAACTCTTCACCGGAAACGCCCGCACCTGGAAGGAACGGATGCCGGCGCCGGACATGATCGACCGGTTCGGACGCGTACGGGCGGAGACGGGGATCAAGGAGATTGCCGCCCATACCGCCTACCTGATCAATCTCGCCAGCCCCGATGAACAGACCCGTCAGCGGTCCATCCACGCCCTTGCAGCGGAGATGGAACGGTCTTCCCGGCTCGGTGTTCCGTGGGTTGTTCTCCACCCGGGGTCGCATGGCGGCGCAGGTGTGGCGGTGGGTACGGAACGGATTGCGGACGGCATCAACCGGGTTCTGGATCAGACCGGGCCGTGCGACACCCGGCTGCTGCTGGAAACGACCGCCGGTCAGGGAACCGGCATCGGGCATACCTTCGAACAGCTTGCGGAAATTATCGAACGGGTGGAAGCGTCGGAACAGATCGGCGTCTGCATCGATACCTGCCATATCTTCGGGGCCGGGTACGACATCCGGACGGAAACGGCCTATGAAAAAACGATGACGGCCTTTGACCGGGTGCTGGGGCTGGACCGCCTGCGGCTGATTCACCTGAATGATTCGAAGCGGGCACTGGGGAGCCGGGTGGACCGGCATGAGCATATCGGAAAAGGGGAAATCGGAATAGAAGGGTTCCGGTTGATCATGACTGATCCACGGCTTGAAAGGGTTCCGAAGATCATTGAGACGCCTGCGGAGGGGGACAAAGAACTGGCGGACCGGCGGAATCTGGATCGGCTGCGGACATTATAACTGCCCCATCACCCCCTGGCCGCCGGACCGTTCCCGGCGTCTCCTGCCATATACAGCCAATCTGCATACGGAATAAAGCCAATACCCTATTTATCCCTGCAGCCCCTCTCCCCTAAGCTCATCCTATCATCCATTCATCACATCCATCCACACCCAAACCAGAGGATTTATCATGCCAGTTGCTGATTACAATATTTACTGCAAAATGCTGGAAAAGGCACAGAAAGAAAATTATGCCTACCCCGCGATCAATGTCACTTCACTGACCACCGCCAATGCGGTCCTGAAAGGTCTGGCCGAAAGCGGAAGCGACGGCATCATTCAGGTCTCCACCGGAGGCGCCGCCTTTGCTTCCGGCTCTTCGGTGAAAGACATGGTCCTCGGGGCCATGTCCATTGCTGAACATGTCCACCGGGTGGCCGAGCGGTACAACATCTATGTGGCGCTTCATACGGATCACTGTCAGGCCCATGTGCTGGACAAATACGTCATCCCGCTGATCGAGGAAACAGAACGACGGCGTGCGGCCGGAAAGCCTAATCTGTTCAACGGGCACATGTTCGACGGCAGTGCCCTTACCCTGAGTGAAAATCTGGATATTGCCGTTCCGCTTCTGGAGCGCTGCCAGAAAAACGAACTGATTCTGGAGATCGAAGTCGGTGTTGTCGGCGGCGAAGAGGACGATGTCAAAGCCGAGGGGGCCATGACCAAACTGTACACCACCCCGGACGATATGCTCGAAGCCGCCCGCCGTCTCAACACGGTCGAGGGAGCGCATTACATGGTCGCTGCCACCTTCGGGAATGTCCACGGCGTATACAAGCCGGGCCATGTCAAACTGAAGCCATCGATTCTCAAAACCGGGCAGGAGGCACTGGAAAACGCCTTTGGTCCCGACGCGCGTTTTTATCTGGTGTTCCACGGCGGCTCCGGTTCCACGCTGGCGGAAATCCATGAAGCCATCGATTACGGGGTTGTCAAGATGAACATCGACACCGACACCCAGTACACTTTCACACGTTCCATCGCCCATCATTTCTTCCAGAACTATGACGGCATTCTGAAAGTGGATGGGGAAGTCGGAACGAAAAAGCTGTATGATCCCCGCACCTATCTGGCACTGGCCGAAGCCGCGATGGCCGAACGTGTCAAACGGGCCGTGACAGAACTGAGAGGTACCGGAAAAACCCTGGTGACCTACACGCCCGAATAGCAGGCAGGGGGCGACCGGCTTCACAGGCTGCTCCGGATGACGCACCGGGAAAACGGGCAGTCTGTCTCCGGCCCGATAGCAGTTCCCACCATTTGCACAGAAACTTCGACAGACGGGAATCGGCAGAAAACAATGATCCGGCACGCCTGACAGGGCTGGAGGGAAATCATGTTTACAACATTTGAGATATCGTATATCGATATCGTGATTCTGATTGTATACCTCATCCTCAGTCGTTTCATTCCCCTGTGGCTCACCCGGGGCAAAACAGAGGATACCCAGGGATTTTTTCTGGGCGGACGCAGCTTTCTGTGGCCGGTGATCGGCTTCTCCCTCTTTGCCACCAACATGTCCGGCGCCTCTTTTGTGGGCCTGGCAGGGGCCGGTTACAGCCAGGGCATATCGGTCTACAGCTATGAGTGGATGGCTGCCATTATCCTGATCTTTTTCATCTTCTTCATTCTGCCCTTCTATCTGCGCTCCGAAATATTCACCATACCCGAGTTTCTGGCAAAACGGTACGACCAGCGGTCCCGGCTGGTCTTTTCCGGGATGAACATCTTTTTCAATATTTTCATTGATGCGGCAACCGCCCTGTATGCCGGGGGTCTGGTGGTGCTGACGCTGTTTCCCGGAACGCCCCTGTGGGTGGGGGTTCTCGGTCTGGCGCTTCTGGCCGGGGTGCTGTCCATATTCGGCGGGCTGGGGGCCGTCGTGATCAGTGATACCATTCAGGCGATTGTGCTGATCATCGGCGGGTTTATCGTCTTCTTTGCGGTACTGGCGGCCATTCCCTCCTGGGATGCCATGTTCGAGACCGTACCCGACGGAATGCTCAGTATTGTGCAGCCCGCAAGTGACCCGAACCTGCCGTGGCCCGGCCTGCTGACCGGCGTTCTCATTATCGGTCTCTACTACTGGACAACGAGTCAGCTCGTCGTTCAGCGGACAATTGCCGCCAAAAACATCCATCACGGTCGATGGGGTTCCCTGTTTGCAGGTTTTCTCAAGCTGCCCATCCTGTTCATCATGATTCTGCCCGGCACCATGGCCCTTCTCCTGTACCCGGATCTGGAAAACCCGGACCTGGTCTTTCCGACCCTCGTGTTCGATCTGCTGCCGGTGGGCGTCCGGGGCATTATCCTGTCGGCGCTGGTTGCGGCCATCACCTCCACGGTGGATTCCATTCTCAATTCTGCATCCACGCTGGTCACCATGGACTTTGTCAGCACCCTGCGGCCAAAAACCAGTGAACAGGCGCTTGTCAAGGTCGGGCGCATCACGACAGCCGCCGTCATGCTGATTGCCATCCTCTGGGCCCCGCAGATTCAGCGGTTTTCATCCCTGTGGGCCTACCTCCAGTCGCTTCTGTCCTATGTCACTCCGCCCATCGTCGCTGTCTTTCTTCTGGGGATTTTCTGGGAGCGTGCCAATCGCACGGGCGCATTTGTGACCCTGACGCTGGGGTTCGGTCTCGGACTTCTCTGGTTTGTCCTGAATGAGGTCATGGGGTTCTTTTCCATCCAGTTTCTGTATGCAGCGGGACTTTCCTTTATCGCCAGCATTCTCCTGCACGTCGGTGTGAGCCTGATGACGCCGCCGGAGCCGAAGGAAAAAACCGAATCGATGACCTGGCGTCCGGCACTGTGGCGTGCGGAAACACAGGATTTGAAGGGGCTGCCCCGGTGGCAGAACTACCGGTACCAGTCCGTCGGGTTGTTCCTGACAACAGCAGCGATCGTGATCTGGTTCTGGTAATCACCGTCCGGGGAGAACCCGTCACAGAGAGGAAACGATTATGCCTTTCAGAGAAACCAAGCGATATCGAAGTAGCGGCATCACCCGACGCGAATTCATCAGAATCGGCGGAACGGGACTGGCAGCGGCAGCGATTCCGGGAATTCACGGATGCACCAGACCGGAAAAAGGAACTGTATCCCTTACCTTCACCTGCGCACCGGATGATTCCGGAACCCTCCGGCCTCTCATCAATGCCTTCAATGAAAAACAGAAGGGGAAAATCCATGTTACATGGCGGGAAATGCCCAGGGAATCCGACAGATATTACCGGCAGCTTGCTTCGGAATTCAAGGAAAAGACCGCCGATGCGGATGTTATCGCTGCCGATGCTGTATGGACAGCGCCGCTGGCCGGCAAAGGCCGGGTAAAGGATCTCTCCGGATGGTTCCATGACGCATTCGATCCACAGGATTTTCTGGAAGCACCGCTCCGGTCGGCGGCCTATCGTCTTCAGATATGGGGGGTTCCCTGGTACACCGATGCGGGCATCCTCTTCTATCGCAGGGATCTGCTGGAAAAAGCGGGTTTCTCCGCGCCGCCTGTCACCTGGGAAGAACTGAAGCAGATGGCCAGAAGCGTTATGGCGGACCGGAAGATTCCTTTCGGATTCGTTTTTCAGGGCGCCGACTATGAAGGGGGCGCAGCCAATGCGCTGGAATACATCTGGAACGCCGGTGGCCGTGTCATGACGCTCAACCTGTCGGTGATGGGCGAAGTGGGGCAGAATGTGATGAACCCCAACATCATTACCGTCAACAGCAGGGAATCCATCAGGGGCATGGAAATCGCCCGCAGCATGGTTGCGGACGGAATCGCACCGGAAACGGTATCGAATTTCCGGGAGGTGGACTGCTGGAAGGCGTTCCTTGCGGGAGAGGCGGTTTTCATGCGGAACTGGCCCAATGTCTATACCATGCTCAGCGATACGGATCGATCGCAGATTCGTCCGGAACAGGTCGGGGTCGCGCCGATTCCATACGCTGCAGGACAGAAAAGGAGCTACAGCTGTCTCGGCGGATGGAACCTGATGATAAATGCCCGTTCCGGCGCGCGGAAGCAGGAAGCGGCCTGGGAATTCATCCGCTATCTGACGGCCCCGGAACAGCAGCGGGTCCGGGCTGTAAAAGGCGGTTTCTCCCCTGCCCTGCGCAGTCTGTATGATGATCCTGCGTTTCTGGAACGGGTTCCGGCGGTTGCACTCGGCCACCAGGCGCTCTTGAATGCACGGGTCAGGCCGGTATCCCCGGCCTACATGCTCATGTCCCGACGCATCGCCCGAACGCTTCAGAGTGTTTTGACCAGTGCGATGCCCCCGGAAGTCGCGGTGCGGAATCTGGCGGAGGAACTTCGATTGATCATGAAGGATTTTCGGCAGGTGAAGCTGTAGCAGATGTGATTTGACTCGGGGGAGCATGTGGCGTAAGATGTCTGTCATAATCCACATGAAAGGTAAAGCGTATGGGATTTCACATCACGATGTATGCTGGCACAGCCAGTCATGTTGAACAGGAAAAAATCCAGTCACTTCTTGTTCAACTGGTTGAACAGGAATATGTCACCTTTCCCTTTATGATGTTGAAAGGAAATTTCAATCTTGACCAGTATGAGCATGAGGGGGAAATGTACAATAGTATTCTCATGCCGTGCGAGGTGACCTCAAAAGCCAGCCATCTTTTAATTCCTGCATATCGTCCATTTTTGACAGAAGAAGAATGGCAGAAACAGATCGATATTTTTTCATATGGTGTAAATACAGAACAATTTTTAAAAGGAATTCAATCCTTTGATATAAAAGAGGATGATTACTGTGTCTTTTTTTATCTGAATTATCGGAACCAGCAATTGTGTAAATCTTTTGAAGACCAAAATATGTACTGCCGGGGTGAAGTCGTACTCTTCTTTCACAGGCAGCCGCAGCATATTCTTATTTTCGATGCATACTCCGGTGACTGGGATTATCTGAAGTTAAAGAATTATTTCTGCATTGAAGCAGATAATGGTCCAGAAACGATTACGGGCACACTGCTTGAACCGCTTCTGATCAAATATTTTGGTCATATTACAGAAGACTATACAGTCATATGATACATATATTGCAATAATCCATTTCATGAACAGGAACCTATCCAATGGCAAAAGTAACAACATCATTTCACAACCGCATCGTGCTGGCATTTGACTTCGATGAGACACTTGCCCCCTCGACCTTTCAACATGTACTGGAATTCTGTGGCTATGATCCAGCTTCTTTCAGTGAAGAACACGTCAAGCCGCTGATCGAGGATCTGGCCTGGGAGAAGCAGCTGGCCAGCACCTATGCACTGGTGGAAACGCTGAAACGGGACGGCAAGCGGCTGACCGAAGACAATCTGGCGGAAATCGGCCGGAATTTTCCCCTCTTTGATGGTGTACCCGAAATGTTTGATCGCGTAAGGAAAGCAGCCCGCGCCATCGTAGAGGATATTGAGGTGCAGTTCTACCTGATCACCGCCGGATTTGCCGAGGTGCCGCAGAATACCACCATTGCAAAGGAGTTTGACGCCATTTACGGCGGGGCCTATCATTTTGACGACAGCGGCAACCTGGTCACCGCGAAAAGGATTATTCCCCGGGCGGAAAAGATGCGCTATCTCCTGCAGATTGCCAAGGGTATGGAGCTGGTTTTAGCAAATCCGGGCGATGTCTATCAGCCGCGTGATCCGGATCAGTGGCTGGTTCCGGTGGATCAGATGATCTACCTGGGGGATGGCTCCAGCGATATGCCGGCTTTCCAGTTCATGCGCGAACGCGGCGGCATTGCCATCGGCATCTATGCAGGAGATTCGGCGGAAGAGTGGGCACATGGTGACGAGGTCTACCGCAAACGCCGGGTGGAAAACCTGACGCCGAACAATTATGAGGAAGGATCGGAACTGCTGGAATCGATCCTGCTGTCGGTGGAAAGCATTTCCAAGCGGGTTGCGCTTCGCAAGCTCGGACGGGGTGAGTAGGAAAGCAGTCTTCCGGAAAAAGAAGGAAGCAGGTTTTACAGAAGGACAGGCTATGGACACAAGTTGTGATTATGAAAAGGATTTTTATTCCTGGTCCATGAGAAACGCCGGTTTGCTCCGCCAGGGAAAATTCACCGAAATTGATGCGGCGCATATTGCAGAAGAACTGGAAGCAATGGGCAGAAGTGAAAAAAGAGAACTGGTCAACCGGCTGAGTGTTCTGGTTGCTCACCTTCTGAAATGGAAGTATCAGTCCGTCAAACGCTCCAGAAACTGGAAAAATACCATTCTGACCCAGCGTATCGACATTCATGAACTTCTTGAAGACAGTCCGAGCCTGCGGCATGAACTGGATCAGAAAATCGAAAAAGCTTACCGGAAAGCCAGGCTGAAAGCGGAAGATGAGACCGGTATTGATACAGAATATTTTCCCCCGGTCTGTCCGTTTTCAGCCGAAGAAATTCTGGCTGAAGATTACTTTCCTGAAGAAGAAAAAAGTCGGTAAAATCCTCTGTACAGGCAGAGGACGAAAACCATCGCCTTTCAACCTTCCAGCAATGTTTCCAGAGAGAGTTCCCCGTCTGAGGTAAAGGGAATCGATGACGGCAGCATCACTCCGCCTTCGGTACGCAGACGCCCTCTGAGTTCATAGGACAGCTTTTCATTTTTTGGCAGACTCAACAGGCTTCTGACCAGTCCCACCACGGATGAGTATAGTGTCATCGGCACAATTTCGGTTCCATAGGCCGGTATGGTAATATCCGCATCGGAAATTCCCTGGGCAAAATTCTTTCCGTTGAGTTCCAGAATGCTGTTTCCGCCTTTGATGTGCATGGGTTCATCGTTGGTATTGAAAACCCGAAGCTGCACCCTGAAGACGGTTTCAAACATCTTTGCGTCTTCCACTTCAATGTTGACCAGTTGAACCCTGGGAGGTTCAAAGCCCGGTCTCAGGGTGGCACAGCCGGTCAGAAGCAAAACCAGAAGCCCTGTGGTGATGGTTGTCCACAATATTTTGCTGTTCATGTGTCTCATGTATTCTTTTTCTCCACCTGAAATTTCCTGTGATGTCGCTCCGGAATCCATTGTGCCGTGAAGTCCTGCACATCCTGACGCTACATTTCCGTAACCGACTGTTCCGGCGGCTCGGATAAAACAAAGGCACTGTATTCAAAAAAACCTGCACATGCTGCAGTTCATTTCATCTCAAACGGCCTTTCATTACCATCGATTTGATTCTTCTGCATTTTATCCGCTGGAAACCTGGATTTATCCGACATTGAGCAGTTGCAAAAC
>JBEPXL010000109.1:0-8961 GCA_041641935.1 Desulfobacteraceae bacterium
AGTGTGATGGCCGGCAGCATTGCCCACAATTTCAATAATATGCTCATGGGAATTCAGGGGAATCTGGAGATGGCCCTGATCGATCTGCCCGGAGACGCTCCCATCCGGTCCAATATCGACGAGGCCCTCCGGGCGACCGGACGGGCCGCCGATCTGAGTGGCCTCATGCTCACATTCGCCGGAAAGAACCGGATGGAAATGCAGCGGCTCAACCTGACCGATGTGGCCGGGGGGTTGACGGAGATTCTGGACGTGGCGGTATCGGAAAAAATATCGCTGCAGTACCAGTCCGCGCAGGTTCCGCTTTTTTTCAAGGGCGATCCCGTCCAGATCAACCAGCTGCTGACCAACCTCGTCACCAATGCCACAGAGTCTTTTGACGACGGCGGCGGGACCATTACCATTTCCACCGGTATGGTCTACCACAGCCGGAATGAGGTCCAGCAGCCGTTTCTGAAATCCCCCCTGCCCGAAGGAGAGTATGTCTGTCTGGCGGTCGCCGATACCGGAAGCGGCATTTCGCCGGAAGATGTGGACAAGGTCTTCGATCCGTTTTTCACTACCAAGTTCACCGGACGGGGACTGGGACTGGCGGCTGTGCTGGGGGTGATCCGGGCCCACAACGGCGGCGTTTCCATTGACAGTGAACCGGGACGGGGTACGACGATCCGGGTCTATTTTCCAGCCGAAAAAATCCCGAAGCCGCCCCGGCCGAAACCGGTGCAGCCCGCATTCCCGGGGATTTCTTTTACCGGAACCATTCTTCTGGTCGATGATGATCCGATGGTGCTCAGTGTGGGCCGCCGCATGCTGCTCCGGCTCGGTTTCGATGTGCTGACCGCCGGAGACGGATGCGAAGGAATGGCGGTGTTTCAGGAACGGAAAGAGGAGATTTCATGTGTCATCCTCGATCTGACCATGCCCTGCATGGACGGCACCGAAGTGCTGCGGGCGCTGCACGAACTCCGGCCCGATCTGCCGGTGATTCTCTCCAGCGGATATACCGAGGAGCAGGTGTCCCGGCGGCTGACCGATATCCGTCCCGCGGCATTTCTCCAGAAGCCGTTTCAGATGAACGCCCTTGCACGGCAGATCGAACGGGTACTGCAGGATCGCGGCAGGAAACCGGATCAGCCGGCGGAGCCCCCGGACGAAGGCTGATACCCTATGGATCTTCAGATCCGGTTACCGGTACAGTAACTCTTTGGAAAAAATCATGCTCATCAGAGGAGGGAGGTATGCCTGTACCGTCCAGAAAAGCACTGCAGGCGAGAATTTCTGAACTGGAACAGCAGGTGGTTGAATTGAACCAGGTCCGGACGACACTGGCAGGCCGGACCCATGATCTGAGTGAACGGATCAAGGAACTCAACTGCCTCTACACCATTTCTGAAATCGTGGACCGCCCCGGCAGAACCCTGCCGCAGATTCTGGAACAGACAGTGGACATCATTCCCCGCGCCTGGCAGTACCCGGAGATCACCTGTGCCCGGATTTCCATTGATGGCCAGGTATTCAGGAGTCATCCTTTCCGGGAAACCGCATGGGTGCAGCAGGCGGATATCCGGATTGGGGGGATCCGGGTCGGCAGGGTGGACGTCTTTTATCTGGAAAAACGGCCCGAGGACTTTGAGGAAGGTCCGTTTTCACCGGAAGAACGACGACTGATCACGGCTGTTGCCGAACGGCTGGGGAAAATCATCGAGAGAACCCGTACCATCGAACGCCTGCGGGAGAACGAGGAACGGTACCGCAGCCTTTTTACCAACAATCACGCCATTATGCTCCTGATCGATCCCTTCTCCGGTAGTATCATCGACGCCAACCCTGCCGCCTGTTCGTTTTACGGCTATACCCTGGAAGAATTTACCGGTAAGAAGATCACCGACCTGAATCAGCTTTCCAGCGACCGGCTGTTTGAAGAGATGGCCTCTGCCCGTACCGGTGTCCGTCACCATTTCTATTTTCGCCACCGCCTCGCCTGCGGCCAGGTGCGGGATGTGGAAGTCTACAGCGGTTCCATTGTCATAAACGGGCGGGATCTTCTGTACTCCATCGTCCACGATATCACCGCCCGGAAACAGGCCGAACAGGCCCTGCGGGAATCCAAGGAACTGCTGGAGAAGACCTTTCAGAGTCAGCAGGACGCCATCTTTATTCTGAACGACGAATCCCCGCCGCTGATTCTCGACTGCAATGTCGCCGCTGTGAAACTCTTCGGGTATTCCCGGCAGGAGATCATTGGACGGGATATGGCCTTTCTCTGTGCCAGCAGATCGGAGTATGATGATTTTCAGCAGTTTATGATGACTTCTTCCGACAGTGGCGTCCTGCACCGGTCCGATTTCAGAATGCGCCGTATCGAGGGAAAGGTCTTCCCCACAGACAATACGGTGGTTCCGTTTCAGGACAGGGACGGGAAACGCCTGGGATGGGTCAGTGTAGTCCGGGACATGACCCGTCTCAGGCAGGCGCATCGGGATCTGCAGGAAAAGGAATATCTGTACCGGACCCTGATGGAGTCGGTGAAAGACGGGGTCATGCTGGTCCAGGACGGACTGATTCTCTTCTGCAACCAGGCCATTGGCGATATGTTCCGGTATGCCAGCACAAAATACCTGGAAGGGAAACGGGCTGCCCACCTGTTCATCAGAGAGGAACGGGAACGATTACGACCCTTTTTTGATGCCGCAGACGCCGAAGAGGGAGGGGAAGACCGGGAACGGGGAATCTGCTGCTGCCGGGAGGGAAAGCAGTTCTGGGTTGCGATCCACCGGAATGTGATCCAGTGGAGAATGAAGAAGGCCATCCTGATTGCACTCCATGACATTACCGAAGATGTCCGCAGAGAGCAGGCCATGGCCCTGGAAGCCGAACAGCTTCGCAAGGAAAATCTCCGGCTCAGGTCCTCGATCCGGGAGCGCTACCGGTTCGGGGACATTATCGGCAAAAGTGGACCGATGCAGGCGGTCTACGAACAGATTCTGCAGGCTGCGGCGACCGATGCGACCGTCATCCTCACCGGCGAGTCGGGAACCGGAAAGGAACTGGTCGCACAGGCCATTCACAGGACAAGCCGCCGGGCGGGGGGACAGTTCGTGCCGGTCAACTGCGGCGCGATTCCGGAAGGACTTTTTGAAAGTGAATTCTTCGGACACCGGAAAGGTGCTTTTACCGGTGCATATACCGAAAAAAAAGGATACTTTTTCGCGGCAGACAACGGGACGCTTTTTCTGGATGAAGTCGGCGAAATCGATGCCGCCATGCAGATTAAACTGCTGCGGGCGATCGAGACCGGTGAATATACCCCCATCGGCGATACCCTGCCCGCCGGTTCCAATGTGCGGATCATCGCCGCCACCAACCGGGAACTCAAAGAACTGATCAGGGACCGGAAGTTCCGGAAAGATTTCTATTACCGCATCAATGTACTTTCGATTTTTCTTCCCCCGCTCCGGGCCCGGAAAGAGGATATACCGCTGCTGGTCGAGCATTTCTTTACCCTGTACGGCAATGGAAAAGAAGAGACGCATCTGCCTTCGGATCTGATGGGAGCCCTGTTTGAATATGACTGGCCCGGGAATGTACGGGAACTGCAGAGTGTTATTCAGCGGTTTCTGGTTTCCGGAACATTTCATCTGGAAAGAAGTGTTCCCGGTTCTACCGTACCGTCGCAGAATGACGGGATCAGCGGCACAGCTTACACCTTGAAACAGGCGGTTGATCGATTTGAATGCCGCTATATCGAAGGTGTACTGGAAATGACCTGCGGCCATAAGGGAAAAGCAGCAGAATTGCTGGATGTGGATCCCAAGACGCTCTACCGGAAAATGAAAAAAGCCGGGCAGGATTGACGGTATCGGGCAATTATGCCCGGCCTGTTCCAGTGCCGTATTCCTCACTCTGCAGGATGTCTGGAAAATTGTCGGGCGGAAATGCCCGGAAGGTTGTTTCCACTACTCCCCCCACTTTGACTTTCTCTTTTAATATCAGCACGGTATCAATACATGATTTCTGGTATATGGATTGCATGGAAGAGAGTATACATGCCATTGGTCCTGTACGTCAGCGGAGTTTTATCTCCGGACAGCAGGAACAGTGGATTGAATAACCGGTTATGTGCTGCCCGCGTGGCAGGGCATACCGGACGAGGAAACGGGCGATACACCATATTCACTCCGGGCCGAGGCGAATGCCCGTTTCCTCTTACTTTTATCCGGACAGCGTTTCTTCGGAGGAGATGCCTCACATGAGAGACAATCGGATTTCCAGACGCCATGTGCTTACCATACCCGTCATTCATACGGACCCTGTCATGCGCAATTTTTATGAAGCCACGATGCACAATACCTGCATGAACGGCATGGCACTGGAAACGGTCCGGCCTCTCCCGAAAGATGCCTGCCTGTATATCAGGGCCACCCCGGCGATCCGGAAATGCCATCCTCATGATGTGTATATCGGCAGAGTCCGCTGGTGCAGGGAAAAAAACGGATCCGCAGTCAGCCGGTTCGGGGTTGGCATTCAGCATACATTCAAGGGAAGACTGCTCGATTCCAAAGAAATCCGTGATTTCCGCTATTCCTGCGATCTCTGTGGCGACGGATTGAAAAGCGAAATTCATTTCGCAGGTGAAGGTTCTCATTTTTGCCGGGATTGTTTCATGGGCGTCGGACAGATGGCCGGTGGCGGACTTCAGGATGTGATTCTGAAGTACAGCATCGGAAATGTCATCTGAAGCAGTATCCCGCTCCGGCACGATGGCCGGGTCGGTAAATCATTATGATCAGATGAAGAAGGAGGAAGAACCAATGGACAGAAATCAAATCTACAGACCTTCGGCAGAAGAATATCATGGTGAACACTGTCAGTGTGATTTATGCGGAGGCGATCTCGGAAGCGACAGCCACAGCATGAAAAATGATTCCCGTTTCTGCCACGGATGTTATCAGGAAGTCGATCAGGTTGCCGGTGGATATCTCCATGATGCCATACTCAAATACAGCATCGGAAATGTCGTCTGACGCAGATGCTGTGCATCGGAAAGAGCGGCTTGCGGTTGATCTCATTGTAACCGGTGTTGATGGATCGCACCGGCTTTTCGTGGTTCCCTATACCTTTCTTTTTATCCTTGTCCCCCCGCATCATATATGGTATCAGTTCTCCGGATGTTTTTTGTTGCACTGCACATCCGGAAGCAGTGATCTGCCGGAACATATCCGGCGGTATCTGACAGGTTCAATCCCGGGCTTTCTGGTTGATTCCCGCCACTGTTTTTCCGGATATGATGTTGAGGATCACTGTTTTATCCGCCGCTGTTTTTCCTGCAATGACAATCCGCGCAGGATGTAAACGATCAACCGCATCACTCGGCAGATCGCCTTCCGGGCTGGAAACGGCTGGTGAAGGGAACACAAAAAGGGGGAATTGTTTGAAATCTGTTCAATTCGAATTTGAAGATTTTTATGGTACGGTGGATGGGCTGGAGCGTCTTGACGTGATTTATGCCGCAGACCAGGAGGCGACCCGCGCCGAGCGGCTCTGGTATCGCTCCAGATTCAGCAGTCCGGATCAGGCAACGGCATGCCGGTCATATGCCAACACCCTCAAACACCTGATCGGCTTTCTGCGGTACGGGGTCCGCCCGGTCGGACTGAAAGAAGAACATTACCGATTGTTCTGCCAGATCCGCGAAAGAAGTGACACCAGACATTTCTATCCCACCGCCTGAAACGCCTGACGGTCATGTAGCCATTCCCCCGGTTGCCGATGACCGGGGGAAACAGTTTTCTGCCGTCATCTTCCTTTGGCATACCCTCGAAACCGCTGCATCCGGTGGTAATCCGGCGGTGTCCTGCCGTCGAAGAGACCGCAGGCGCGGTAGTATTTCAGATCATCCATCCAGAGAGAGAAAAAACCGGCATCCCGGTGACATTTGCCCGCCAGAGCCAGCGGTGAAGACAATCCCTGCAGCAGGGGACCGAAGAGTTCGGACGGATCACGGAAGCATTCCCAGTCACATTCAAGGCAGTTGATGTCTGCAGACCGGCTGTTCAGATCCACCTCATGAAACCGCCCCAGATTTTCCCTGCCCCGGTAACCGCAGGGATAGGTGTTTCCGTCGCGGGAATCGATAAAGAAAAAGTCGATGCCGCCCCGGCAGGGATACGGACGGCTTCCGTTTCCGCTGTACTGTTTCCAGAGGGTATGCAGAGAAGTGCGGGGGGAAAAAATGCGGATTTCGGACCGGTATTCGGGAATGGTATCCATCAGGGCCTTGAAAATCAGAGCCTTTTCCCCCGGCGTGAATTTAACCACCGCATCCGAGGCACTGGCCGCGTACACGGCGGAAAGTTCACCGTCTGCCGCTTCAACACTCATGGGATAGCAACTGTTGACGATGGTGAATCCCAGATCGATGATCCGCCGGTAAAACGACCGGAACGCCGACTGAAACGCCCCGTAAAAATCTTCCGGTGACATCCCCCTGCCGTTGCCGTTCCGGAGAACGGCCTTCATGGTCTCTTCCGACAGGTTCCGGTTGATCCCCAGATTGGCCGACGGATAGAGGCCGTAGCTGTGGAAGATCGGCAGGGCCTTTTCAATGCCTCTGATGACACCCGGAAATCCCCGCATCCGTTCATGCACTTCCGGCAGGGCGGAATCGATGCTGATCCAGAAGTTCCGCAGGGGCGTCCGGGCCAGCCGCTCGGCAAGCCGGTGGACCTTCTGTTCAAAACCGGGCCGGTCGCTTCCGGTGAAGTGAAAGCCGTTGGTTCCGGTCCGGAGGTAGGGGATACCGGCCGCACCGGCATAGCGGATCAGGTCCAGCAGGTCATCCAGCAGCAGCAGCGGTTCGCCGCCGGTGAACGAGAGGGCCTGCACTTTCTTTCGGGCCGCCGCGTCGATGATCTGCCGGATCTGGTCCGGTGAAAGGCTTGACCGCGGGAACGGCTCCGTCGCCCGCATGCCGCACTGGGGGCAGCGGGCGTTGCACCGGTCCGTCATCTGGATGACCAGCTGGCCGGGGATTCTGCGCCGGAGCAGGGTTGTAAGCATATTAACCTGCCTTCGCAAATTCGGTGGTGTTCCGGTCCGGCGTTTCGGTAAACAGCTTCCAGGAACGGATAAAGGCATTCTCGAAGGAACGGTCTTCCATGTACCGCCGTGCCGTCCGGCCCATCTGCTCCCGCAGTTCCCGGTCCCGGACCAGTATCCTGAGAACCCGGAGCAGACTTTCTTCCTCATCCCCCGGAACAATAAAACCGGTTTTTTCCGGAAGCAGGTTTTCACAGGGTCCGCCCTGATCGGTGACAATCACCGGCAGTCCGGACGCCTGGGCTTCCAGAACGACGTTTCCGAAGGTATCCGTGGTGCTGGGGAATACGAAGAGATCGCTCGATGCATAGGCCACCGACAGTTCTTCGCCTTCCAGATAACCGGTAAAGGTACAGGGCAGATCCGCCATTACAGATTTCATCTCTTTCAGATAGGGTCCGTCCCCGACCACCACCAGATGGGCATCGGGTTCTGTCTGAGCCAGTTTCCGGAATGCTGCGGCCAGAACCGGCAGGTTTTTTTCTTTCGATACCCGGCCCACATACAGGAGGCGTATGGTTTCTTCGATCCCGTACCGTTTTTTCAGGAACCCGTTGCGTCTGGAAGGATGGAACGCTTCAATATCGATACCCCGCGGAATCATGCGGATCTTGTCCGGTTTGATTCCTTTTTCCGTCAGCTCGTCTGCCGATGCTCTTGATGAAACATAGATCGTGTTCATCTGGTCATAATACCAGATCATGTACTTCCAGGTCAGTTCCTCGATCATGGCATCGCCGGTCAGGTACTGGGCATACTGGGGAAAGGCGGTATGGTACGTGCCGGTGATGGGCAGTTTCAGGATGTGGGCAATGGCCAGGGCTGCCAGTCCGATGGGGCCGGGGGTCGCCGACTGGATATGGGTGAATCCCTGTTCATAGCAGTAGTTGAGCATTTCCAGAAATGGCGGCAGATAGAGTTTCTGCTCCGGATATTCGGGAATCTCGAACACATCGATGGGCTGGAAATTGCGGATACCCGGGCGGTCGGCATGTTCGCCATTGTCGCAGGTGATGACCGTCAGCTGCTTGTTGGTTTTGCGTGCGATTTCCACCTGCTGCTGAAGGGTCTGGGCCACACCGTTGACATCATAGAAGGTATCGGTGAAGTGAACCACTTTAGCCGCGTCCGCATTCCGGCCCTGGTGGTATTCGTCTTCGGCAAACCGTCGGAGGACGGTTTCGTTGAAGGCTTTGTCCTTGGTAAACTGGGTAAAAGCGATAAAGTAGGGCGCAAGCAGGCTGTAGAGACCGCCGGCAGAACCGATGGTCTGGAAAATATTGAAGACGTTCGCACCGGAGAGATGGCCGAAGAGGTGATTGGCCGAGTGGGAAAGAACCTTGCTGGAAACCTGGTTGACGAAGTTGAACCATTCCTGTTCCCGGCGCCGGGGATCATCGCTTTCGGCCCGGGCAATATCCGTCAGCCGGGGATTTTCCCGGAGAAGCCGGTCCGTCTCCTGGCGGATCAGGCCCATCAGGGTTTCGGGAACTTCCGTTTCCGTCCGCCGCCGCTTCCGGTGATTCAGGAAGAGGTAGATTTTGGACATGAACCGGTGTTCGATCTCCGCTTCGGGCCGGAGCGTCCGGTCCAGATAGCTCAGAAGCCGGTCCTTGTGGGCGTGACGTTCCAGGCTGAACTTGTTCCGGTAGAACTGGTAGGCGATGCCGTACAGATTATGGGCCATGGTCCGGGGGGTTGACGCGCTGGTCACCACTTCCGTCTGCCCGTTCTGAATGGCTGCCAGCAGATCGTCGGCGTCTTCGGCACCGTCCACGCGGGTAAATGTCCGGGCAATGTTGAGGCCGCTGTGATCGTCGGACCCGCCGGTCAGCGTCTTCTTCCACGGTTCCGGATAGCGGG
>JBEPXL010000110.1:0-8912 GCA_041641935.1 Desulfobacteraceae bacterium
CCACTATATCCTTTTCGACTGGATCAGGATAACCTCCGGAAAGAAGTGCCTGACCATTTTGTCTGGTAAAACTGTGGATTTCTTCCCAGTCGTTGCTCGTTACTTCTTCCCAGTCGGGAATCTTGTTGCCGTCCTCATCCAGAATGTACCCGCCGTTCTCATCCTTCACATAGTCGATGGAGTAAAAGTACCGGATTTCACTGTCACCGTTGCACGGCATGTGATCATACACTTCCATTTCGATTTTGGTATAGAAGGTATTGGCATCGCCGGTAGTGATCACCTGTTCCGGCTTCAGTTCCGCCTGACCGCCGGTCTGGCGTTCAATCAGAAAGACCAGGTCGTTGAAGTCGAAGTCGTTTTTGGAGGTTCCGTCCATCAGGGTATCGTCGAAGCCGAGGATCCATGCGTTCGGCGTTTCATCGGGTGCACCGAGGACAGCATGAATCGCTTGTCCGCCATCCGGCATATGCAGTTCTTTTTCGTTAAAGCCGTCAGGGTCTTTGCTGTTTCCTGTGGTAATCGGCTCGCGGAAATTGTAGCCGTACAGGTCATCGATCCGGTCAATGGCTCCCTGATCCATCCAGCCCTGCCGGTGACAGTTGGAGTTGTTGTCATAGCAGTCCAGGTCTGATTCATACGAATAGCAGTTCAGATCACCTTCCTGTCCATTGTCATACAACTCAACAATCCGGCTGGTTCCGGAGGTACACATTCCCTGCTCTTCATTCCAGGCACTTTTGGTGTAAAAAGTGCCACCGCACCATTTCTTCGGTGTTCCGTCATCGTTGTATGTGGGGTTACTACAACCATGATCGCTGGAATCCAGAACAAATATAAGTTCGGTTCCGGCAGGGAAGGTAATTTCCTCCCCGTCTTCATCGGTCAGCACTTTCCGGTTGTCTTTTGCATCGATGACACCGTCCAGGTTATGGTCAGCTTCATGACCATCCAGAACGCCGGCGGCACCGCCATCGTCTTTAATATTTTCATAAATCCAGTTGATTTTGGTCAAATCCGGCGCACCGGTGGACGTCACGTCATCGGCATACATCCAGCCGAAGTCAGTTTTATCAAATCCTGCCGCTTCGTACAGAAAGGTTACAGCGACTTTCTGATCCACGGGAATGATAATTTCGTTCGGATCAAGTGACTTGGCGGCGGTGTCCAGAAATAAACGGCCGTCGTCATCCAGTTCAACGCCGGAGACATCCAGATGGTCAATAATAAAACCATCTCCATAATCCGGCGAAGTCACCGGGGCCGCACAACCGGCAACCAGGTTATCGGTGGACTGGGCGTATACTGTGGCAGCCGGATAGAAGCTCGGCAGGGCCAGCAGACACGCGAGTAAAATACTTAAAAATTTTCTTGTATGGGTATTCATCTCTGTCGCTCCTTATATAGTTTGATTCATACCTGTGATATTCATCCTTTTAAAGGGTCAAAGGAGGCACTATATCTGCTGATCGAGCTGGTTGCTGAGAAAGTCACCGGCTCCGATTGCTTCCGTATCATTACCGGAGCTGCCTTTACCGGCGCCGAATTTATCCTGGGCGCTGTAGTCGGAAATGGTTTCGCCACCCTCTACATCCGTAAACTGGCCGAGATAACTCACTTCAACGGCTGCCCGTGCGCCCCGTGGACCGATGCCGGTAGAGCGAACCCAGAGGGTGCCGTTTTCGGCATCACTGTCATCCTTGTTGTCACCCAGGGTAACTGTGTAGGTGTGGTCTCCGAAGGTCACATTCTGAAAAAGAAAGACTTCCCTGCCCGCCTGTGGATTTTTGAACGGGGAATCATCCGCCACGTCATCATAATCCCCATTGAATACAAATTCCCACGGTGCTACAGTACCTACGCCTGCATTCGGAGGAGCAGGATTGGCCCCCAGGGAATTGCTGAGTACGATTTTGGCATGTTCAACGCCCGCTTCCGCTGCATAGAATGCAGCCTGTTTCTTTTTATGAGAATTGGAAATCTGGGTTTCCATTATGGAGGTGTTTGTGGCGGCGATGCCGATGATGGTTAAAACGACCAGCATCAGCAGGGAGACGACCAGTACAGCTCCTTCCTCTGATTTAAATATTTTTTCAGGATTCATTTTATTCTCTCCTTGTTAATTGGCATTCATCAGAATTTCAATATTTCGCAGTTCCACCATCGTCTGAGACAGCCTTCGCCGGAAATAATCCGGATCTTCAGACGCTGCATGGTCTTCCAGTGCAGGACGGATTTCGGGTCCCAGTTCTTCCCGGTCCTGATTTGTTCTTCCAAGAACGCTGATGCGGACCGTTCGTACAAGCGACTTGTCATCATCGGAAAGGTCACCATCTCCTTCAAAATGCCCTTCAGCATCACTCCATCTCCATCCGTCAGCATTGATTTCGCCGTCATCATCCGTATCCAGACCGAAAGCGAACTGAAGATCCTCAATATGTTCCGCGATAGGCTGGGGAGCATTATCTGTCCATGCCTGATTCTCAAAAACATCTTCTTTCCGCATTAATATATTGTCTTCATTTACAAAATATTGCACTCTGAGCAATGGTTGCAGACTAAAGAAGCGAATTATACTTCCTGCCGGGTACTCATTTACAATCACATTTGGTATTCGGATGCCATTAATTCTTATCGGGCGGTTCTGGATCATGTTATTGTTGTTTGCCTGCACCTGCGTTAAAATGGCTATATCTGCTGTTCTGTCTTCGGGAGGAGTGCCGGGAGGTGTTTCAATTAAAAACTCAAAACCAAAAGCAGGACTCGGATATTCGACTCCCTCACAGTAACACCCATCATCCCAGGATGATACAGGTGTTGTCTGCACAATACGCGCCTGAGCGGAATTTTCAGGCATATCATCACTTACAATCAAATCGGGAAGAGAACTGCAGGAAGGTAAAGTCGTGCTTGGTGGTGGATCACCGCACTCATCCGGCGTAGGGATTACATAGCTGATGGTAATTCTATCAGAATTATTCTCCCCCAGATTGTTTTCTACGACAAAAGGCTGCAGATCGTCTGCAGTCAAACTACCGACAAGAGGATAGCCCGCCAGTCCCGCACCGGCCATTCGTATATCCCTTTCTACAAACATCTTGCTGACCCGTACATCCTGCTGCATGGCCGCGACGTCTTCCTGCACATTGTAAGAAAGTGTACTGGAGTTGAATACGCCCAACACTGCTGTGAGCACAATCAAGCCGAGTGCCAGGGCAATCAGTAATTCGAGCAGGGTAAAACCTGCGGTATTCATTTTCATTTCAGTATTCATCTGTTCCCCCTTACCTGGCGATAATGGTCCGAAAGGTAATGTCCCTGGAGTTGTCCCCCGCTTCCTTGTCATTCCATGTCACCGTAACTGTTACCGTTTTGGTATCATCAATCGGCGAATTATCAACAACAGCACTCTGAATGGCGTAGCCATTATTATCCGCTGCTGCAATATTTTCATTTGCAATATCGTCAAACGGCATGTTTCTGTATCTTTCAATGGTCGATTCAATCTGTTCCGTTGCTACACTGAGTTTGCTGCCAAATGAATTTCCCTGAATGGCAACCATCTGCAGCGCGGCAACACCTAAAAGCCCGATAGCCAGAATGACAACAGAAATGAGGACTTCCAGAAGGGTAAACCCGCTTTCGTCCTTTAAGGGTAAGCTTGTTAACTTCATTTTTGTTTTTCCTCCCGTTTGATCTGACAGATCAAATAATTGATATATCAAATTAACTTAATCTATTACCCTGGATGCACCCGCGATCGATACACCGACAGACATGGTCAGGCTGCTGTTGGCAACTCCTATCCGTATCGGCCAGAGGTCGCCGTCTGTATTGGCATTCATCACGACCGTCCGGTAATCATCATTATCACTGTCGGTCAGGAGACCGCTTGAACTGAATGGAATACGGCTTTCATGAACATCCGTTATGGTAAGGGTTACATCATTATCAATGGTTTTCTGATCAATCGTATTGCCATCCGCATCAACCACAGTCCATCCTTTTCCCGTGTCAAGAAACTGTATTTCAGTATTGACACTTCTCTCCATTGCATGGATTCTGGCCTGGTTCAGATCAATCTGCAGATCCCGCGTGACCCGTTTGACCCGTTCCTGCGCCAGATATCCCGCAAAATGCGGAAATGCCATGGTCGCAATAATCGCTATAATGGCGACAATGACCATCAATTCTAACAGCGTAAAGCCTTTTCGATCCTGTATCATTTTACTCATCCCCTTTCTGTTAATATCATTTCTGAACGGCAGAACATAAACTCAATAAATCCAGCCATTACCCCAGTTGATCCATGTTTTGATTCTGCCGGTAGTTGAAAGAGAACCCACAGCAAAGGTATCACCTCTGCCATTTGTAACATAAACCGTACCGGATTTGCTGGTACCATCTGAATTGAAAATTACCCGGTTCCCCGTAAAACTGACACCGTCCGCCGGATCAGAAGTCGCGCCGGGGCGTGCGCCATATGCCGAACCGAACGTTACATTCCGCCCGTAATCGGCTACCGTTATCCGCTTTTCCAAAACATCATCGCCGGTATTCCAGTCGCCGTCATCACCGCGATCACTTAAAACTCTGTATTCATTCCCGTCAAACTGGATCGCCCACTGTTTTCCATCCCGCAGCGCATTTACGCGTGC
Source organism: Desulfobacteraceae bacterium (assembly GCA_041641935.1). Taxonomy (GTDB): domain Bacteria; phylum Desulfobacterota; class Desulfobacteria; order Desulfobacterales; family Desulfococcaceae; genus JBEPXL01. The sequence continues at coordinate 4,659 of JBEPXL010000110.1, forward strand.
CATTTGCATACTGGACACCATATCCCGTCCAAACCGCTTCACCTTCGCCCGTTCCAGATAATCTGCGAAGCTGGGATACGCCATGGCCGACATGATTCCGATGATGGCAACAATCACCATCAGTTCCAGCAGGGTAAATCCTTTTTGATCGGGTTTCATGATACAAATACCTCTTTTTTCGATACAGTGGAAAGCAATTGCCATTTAGTCATGCAATATGCAGACCAGATAAATAATGATCTGTATCAAAAAAACTGGTACTGTCGCAGTAATGCAGGAGAAGAGCCAGCCCTGTAAAGCGGGCAAAGCAGGTAAAACAGAAGGGGTATGAAGACATGCAGTTGGGAAAGAAATGGTAAATAGAAAAAAGCAGAAGAAAAATAAGGGGCTGCAACCATTTGTACAGAATAACCGAAATATTAATTCTTTTACCAATATTAAAAATTTTAATGGCAGGGTTGTCAGCCGGAATATCTGATATCCATGTACCGGCTATAGGGATACACAAAATAAAATGCAGATCCTGGAGAGAATTTGCGGGAGAATGGTCACTACACCCCTGCCTCATGAAAACAGCAGGGCAGCGGAAGGAAGAGGGAAGGGCGGGAAAGGTTCCCGCCCCTTTCAGGCAATCTCTTTAAAATAATTTACAGCATTGCAGAAAATTTTCGTACCCGGCGTCACATCCGGAAAGCGCTTTTTACCCGCCCGCCTGTTCCGCTCCTTCTGCCGGGTCCAGTCCGGATGATTGGTGGGATGGTGAAACGCTTCCGGATGCGGCATCAGTCCGAACACTCTGCCGGTGGGATCGCAGATGCCCGCAATATCATCCAGGGAACCGTTGGGATTGTATGGAAACTTCCGCTCCGCCGGCTGCCCGTCCGGCAGCGCATACCGGAGAACAACCTGTCCGCTGCGGACCAGCCGTTCCAGTGTTTCCTGATCGGTATAAAACTTTCCCTCGCCGTGACGGACCGGCAGTTCCAGCCGTTCCATATCCCGCGTAAACACACAGGACGAATCCGTATTGACCTTCATGTGGACCCAGTCATCCCGGAAGTTGCCGCAGTCATTGGCGATCAGCGCCACGGAACGCCGGGTGTAGTCGCCGTCCAGGCCCGGCAGCAGGCCCAGGTTGACCAGGGTCTGAAAACCGTTGCAGATCCCGATCACCAGACGGCCCTTCTCCACAAAATCGAGGATGTCACCGCCGATGTTGTTCTTCATCCGCACCGCCTGAATCACACCGGCGCCATGATCGTCGCCCCAGCTGAATCCGCCCCCGAAGGCCAGTATCTGAAAATCATCCAGCCGCACCGACCGGTCAATCAGCGCATTGATGTGTACCCGGCGGGCCTCCGCACCGGCCAGTTCAAATGCGCGGGCGGTTTCCGTATCACAGTTGAGGCCGTAGCCGCTCAGCACCAGCACTTTCACGCCATTCATACCAGTTCTCCAAACGGCTGCTTCCATGCCGCTTTCATGTCCGCAATTGAAACCTTCAGCAGGGCCGCTCCGTCCGTCTTCCGGATTGTCATTTCCTTTGCTTCGGTCACTTCACCGATTCGCGCACAGGGCAGATCGGCAAATATCTGCTCAAAGGCTTCCCGGTTTTCCGGCGCGACAGTGACAACGAACCGCCCCGGCGATTCCGAAAAGAGAAGCGCATCCATCCGCATCGTCCCTTCCGCCGGAACCCGGTCCAGATCCGCCGTCATCCCCAGATTTCCGCCCATTGCCGTCATCGCCAGCGCAATGGCGAGTCCGCTCCGGTAAACCCCGTGAACGGATGCGGCCAGTTCCTTCTCGATCGCCTGATGCATGGCCCGGTAGACCGGCAGAAACCGGTCCGGATCGACACGGGGCACATTCCGGCCGATGTAGCCGAAATGTTCATAATACTCCGAGGCTCCCAGTTCGTTCCGGGTCAGGCCCACCACATAGACGCCATCCCCCGGAACCTTGCTGTCCAGGGTGACGCATTTTTCCACATCCGCCACCACCCCGACGGTGGAAAACTGGAGGGTCTCCAGGGCCGATACCTTGTGGGTTTCATTGTAGGGTCCGGCCAGATGGCCGTCCACATACATGCTGTCCTTGCCGGAGAGAAGGGGAATGCCGTAAGCCAGACACATATCGTTCAGCGCCCGGCAGGACCGCACCAGCTGGGCCGCCTTGAAATCCCCGTCGGGATTCTTTTCCGGATCATACTGGATATTGGGCCAGCAGAAGTTGTCCACCCCGCCGATGTGATCCGGGTCCGCCCCCACCGCAATCAGCCGCCGGACCGCCTCGTCGATGGTGCAGGTGGTCATGTGATACGCGTCGATGGCGGAATAGTGCGGCAGCAGCGACTGGGCGAATGCGAGCCCTTTCCGGGAGGAAAGCACCGGGCGGATGACCGCGCCGTCAGCGGGAATATCCCGCTCCGCGCCCACAAGGGGCTTGATCACACTGGTTCCCTGTACCTCGTGATCATACTGCCGGGCGACCCATTCCTTTGAACAGATATTGGGCCGGCGCAGCATATCCAGCAGCAGACGGTGAACATTCTTCGGTTCCGCAATCACCGGCTCCCGGAGTCCCCGCACATCGGGTGATTTCCAACGGGCGTCGAATTCCCACTGGGGAAACCGGTACTGAAGCAGGTTCAGGTCAATATACGCACAGGTTTTGCCGTTGTAGGTGATGTGGAGCTTGCCGGTATCCGTATAGGTTCCGATGACGGTGCTTTCCACGGCGTGTTTTCCGGAAAGGGCCATAAACCGGTCCAGATGCGCCGGCTTGACCGCCACTGTCATCCGTTCCTGGGATTCCGATACCCAGATTTCCCACTGGTCCATCCCCTCATACTTGAGCGGAACCTTTTCCAGTTCCACATGGACGCCGTTGCTGAACTGCGCCGATTCCCCCACCGAAGAGGAGAGGCCGCCGCCGCCGTTGTCGGTGATAAAGGCGATCAGCCCTTCGTCCCGTGCTTCCAGCAGAAAATCATGCATCTTCTTCTGGGTGTACGGGTCGCCGATCTGGACATGGCCTGCCGGGGTATGTTCGGTAAAAATCTCCGATGAGGCCGTCACCCCGTGAATCCCGTCCTTGCCGACCCGTCCGCCGCACATGATCAGCAGATCGCCCGGTTCGGTCCGTTTCTCCTCGGCCGGCTCATCCTGCACCCGGGCGGGCATCATGCCGAGTGCCGTCACAAATACCAGACATTTACCCATGTAGCCGTCATGGAACAGCACCTGCCCGAAGGGCGTGGGGATTCCGCTTTTGTTGCCGCCGTCCCGGACCCCTTCGATGACCCCGTCCAGCAGCCGTCTCGGATGAAGCCGGGGCCGGAGCGGACCGTCATAGTTCCGGTCCCCCACACAGAATCCGTAACTTCCCATCACCAGCCGGGCGCCCTTGCCGGTTCCCAGCGGATCCCGGTACACGCCCACGATCCCGGTAATGGCCCCGCCGTAGGCTTCCATGTTGGACGGGGAGTTGTGGGTTTCTCCGGTGATGACGTAATAATGGTCATCATCAAACCGGCCCACACCGGCGTTGTCCCACAGCACCGATACCACCCAGGGCTTCCGGCGCATCAGTTCCAGCGTCGGCTTTTCAATATGGGTTTTGAAGAGATTGTCCACCGTCTCCACAGGCGCGTCCGGCCCTTCCTGATACCGGAACAGGCCCCGGAAGGTGTTGTGGTTGCAGTGATCGCTCCGGGCCTGGGAAATATATTCCAGTTCCACGTCGGTCGGTTCCGACAGGCCGATACCCTCCCGCGCCGCCTGAACGTTTCTGTCCAGAAAATAGGACCGGATCACCGGAATATCATTGGGATTGAGGGCCAGATTCCGTTCATCGCTGATCCGCCGGAGGGTGTCGTCGCTGTCGATGGAAATGGTGGTCACGGTGGGGGTATGGTCCAGAATCACCCGGGGAATGACCATACCGATCCCTTCCGCCGGATCCCAGGACGACCGTTCGTAGATCCGCCACTGCTGGATAATGTCATTGGCCAGAATCCGGGCGGCCGCGGTCTCCACCTCGTCACGGGTGAGGCCCTCGCCGGTGAGGCAGTAGCGTTTCGAGGTGTAGATCGCTTCATCCTTTTCAAACCGCCGGCCCAGAATATCCGCCACCGCTTCCATAGCCGTTGCACCGGCGTTGTCCCGTACGCCGGGGCGATAGCCGATCCAGAGGGTCCAGTCGAAGGGGACGGGCAGCGGTTCGAAAGACGACACCTGGGTGACGGGGTTG
>JBEPXL010000111.1:0-8879 GCA_041641935.1 Desulfobacteraceae bacterium
TCCCTCTTTCCAGAAAAACAGCTCCAGAACCGCCTCCTGGACCTGCTGCTGAATCACGCCCCGGAGTGTCGGCCGGTCAATGAACTGCAGCGACAGAAGAACCTCGCCCAGCATCTTTTCATTCCGCTTCGCTTTTTTCAGCGCTTTTCGCAGTTTTTCCTGACTGATCAGCCCGTTCTGGTACAGCAGCTGCCCCAGCCGCATGCCATTGCTGTCGCTGGCGGCGATGATATTTCCCTCTTTCAGGCAGATGGCACTTTTCAGATGCCCCTTGGAAAGCTGAAGAATACCGGTTTTTTCCTTGGAGGCCAGCATCTGCAGGACGGTGGCCAGATCCAGGGAATCGAGGCTTCCCCTGAAATCCACCGACATGGTGGTGTCCGGAAACCGGATCGACAGACGAAACGGATTCCACAGGAGGTGCTGATCCCGTATGTTCCAGGTCTTGATCGCTTTTTCCCGTGTCTCTTCCTTGGGGCCGTTTGCCCCGCAGAGACAACGGACAGCATACCGGTCTCCCGGGTACGAACCGACCGACATCCAGATTCGGCCGCAGAACGGGCAGGGTTTAAATTCCTTGATCGAATATGAGGGGTCCTGCATTCCCTTGTCCTTTCCTGTTGAGATGAAGTGATGGTGTCGCTGCTGCGCTCAAAGAGAAGACCGGCCCGGTTCCGTAGTGTCCATCCGGAGGAGAGAGAGGTGTTTGAACATCTGAGAAGAATGGATGCGGATGTAACCTGTGGTCCGCTTTCTTTGTCACATCGCTTGTTCCTGCCGATCATATGGTACCGTTGACCTCTGGATTCATTGATAGGTACATCTTACTATATAGGAATAATTCTAACAGAATCAAGAGATAATCTGGTAAAATGAAACGCCCGCCGGGTCTGCCACTATCGAGTTTACGCCATCATGAAAGTATGGTATGCCAACTTCATGACACGGGCGGTTTTGCCCTGTCATGGATTTCCTGCCGGTTGCCCAGCTGTTTTGAATACGTCTGTTGCGGCGGCTGTCCTGCCTGACAGGTCAGCCGGCAGGGTATTGCTGCGTCTGTGCCCGGTCATTTCCGCAGGACGCTGAATCCGGGCGCCGGCATCGGCAATAATGACCGGCTCCAAAGTGATTATACTGCAAAAGGAGTAAAGATGAAAGTCTATACCGGCGGTGGAGATCGGGGCAGGACCAGCCTGTTCAGCGGAGAGCGGATATCCAAAACCCACGACCGGGTGGCGGCCTACGGGGAACTGGATGAACTGAGCGCGATTCTCGGCGCACTGACCGCCGCCCTGGAAGGCCGTGCGCCGCAGGTGCTGAAAGAGGTGCAGGATATCCAGTATGTACTCTTTGATATCGGCGCACTCCTGGCGACCACCCCGGAATCTCCTTCCTTTGCCGCGTTAAAGAAAATCGATGAAGAGACCATCGCGGCGCTGGAAAGAAGGATTGACCGGCTGGATGCCGAACTGCCGCCGCTCAAATCCTTCATTCTTCCCGGCGGTGACATGACCGCCGCCTGGGCGCATATCGCCAGAACCGTCTGTCGCCGGGTCGAACGGCGGATGACCGGCCTGGCGGAAGAAGAGGGAATGGAAGACGATTTGCAGCCGGCACGGGTCTACATCAACCGGCTTTCGGACTATTTTTTCGTGCTGGCCCGGTACTGCAACCAGATCACCGGTGTGCCCGATGTTGTGTGGAAACGGTAGCGGCGGCCGATGGCAGAGGAGATTTTCACAACCAGACTCCGGGCGCGGCGGTGGCTTTCGCCGGATACCTATGAAGTGGATATGGACCGTCCCGACCGGTTCCACTTCAGGCCGGGGCAGCATATCCGTTTTGATCATGAAGGTCTGGAGCGGGAATATTCACCCGTCAGCACCGCGACGGATGCGGTGATCACCCTCTGTGTCCGCGACACCCGGACCGGAAATTTTTCAACGGCCCTCGCTCATGCGCCGCAGGAGACTTCTTTCCGGTTTTCAGGGCCGCACGGCTATTTTCTCTATACCCCTTCCTCCCGACCGGCGGTCTTTGCAGCAACCGGGACCGGCATTGCCCCTTTTGTGTCGATGGTACGATCCGGTGTCACAGGGTTTCTTCTTCTTCACGGCGTCCGGACGGCGGAAGAGTGTTTTTATGAATCCCTGTTCCGAACAGCGGCCCGGGGCTATGTTCCCTGTCTGTCCGGTGCCGGAAAACCTGCTGATCCGCCGGATGCCTTCTATGGGCGGGTGACCGACTATGTGGCCGGTCACCTGCCGTCTTCGCCCTGTGATTTCTATCTCTGCGGCCGGCAGGAGATGATCCGGGATATTACCTTTTTAGTGGATGAACATTTCCCCCAGTCCCGCATCTACTCCGAGACCTTTTATTGAAATGAGAGAACGAACTGCATTGCAATCTGTTCGAAAAAACCGACTGAGCCTGAGAGACCGGATGCTGCTGCCGATCCTGGCGGTGATTGTGCTCGGTTTGTCGGTTTCGACATTCCTTTCCTATGTCCATTCCGGAAGGGTCATTACCGAATCGCTGGAGCGTCAGCTTTTCTGGATGGCCGATACCGTGCAGGAGAGTATTGTGTTCCAGGTTCAGGACATCCGGACCGTGATGGCCGACCAGGCGGAATGGCAGATGTTTCAGTGGGCCGTGCAGGATACGCTGCTGGGAACCAAAACCCGGAAATCGGCCAATGATCTTCTGGACAATCTGCGGACCCGGAACTATGAGGCCCTCAGCCTTGCCGATACCGCCGGAAAGATTGTGGCATCTTCCGAACCGGAGCGGATCGGTACTTCCGTTGCCGAAACCGATTATTTCCGGAATGCCATAGATCAGGGGGTAACGGTCTCGGAAACCTTCAGAAGTCCCTCGGACGGTCAGCCTGTCTTCGTGGTTGCCGCGCCGGTGCAACAGGAAAATGCCGGAAACGGTGTACTGTTTGGCGTCGTCCGGATGGATGAGCTCATCTCCAGGCGCCTCAACCGGCTTCAGTTCGGAGAATCCGGTCACGCATTCATGTACCGGAAGGACGGCATGATACTGGCCCATCCGGATGCCGGAAAACTGTTCACGGCCCCGCCGTATCTCACTGAAACAACGCTGACCGGGGAAGCCGGTGAACTGACCTATACACAGGAAGGCCGGAACTATCTGCTGGTCCGGCGGTCCGTTCCGGAGACCGGCTGGACTGTCGCCGTCTCCATCGATCGTGCCGAACTGGAGGCCCCGTCCCGGAAAATCGGTTCCATGCAGATGATGTTCGCTGCCGCCGTGGCGATTCTGGTCGGTGGCGTCATCTTCTGGATTGCCCGTTCCATTATGCGGCCGGTGCGGGAGATTACCCGTGGTCTTTCCCGCTCTTCCCACAGCGTCGCCGCCATTTCCGGCCAGGTTTCGGCAAACGGGCGTCAGCTCTCCGCGGCGACAGCCCGGCAGGCCGCTTCCCTTGAGGAATCATCGGGAACCCTCACAGAGATCGCGGCGATGACCCGGCAGAATGCCGCCCATACCCGGGAGGCCAGCCGGGTGGTCCGGGAGGAGGCGATTCCCAATGTGGAACAGATGCAGCAGCGGATGGATACCATGGCGCAGACGGTGGACGCTACGGTGGACGCCGGTCAGAAAACAGCGGATATTATCCACCGGATCGACGAGATCGCCTTCCAGACCCGCATGCTGGCGCTCAATGCTTCTGTGGAGGCGGCCCGTGCGGGCGCAGCCGGTGCCGGGTTCGGCGTGGTGGCCACCGAGGTCGGCAATCTGGCGATCCGCACCGCCGAGGCGGCACGGGACAGCGCCGAACTGATCCGGACCTCCAACGCCAGAATCGAGGAATCCCGTCAGGTTTACGCGCAGATGCTCGATATCCTGAAAGAGAATCTTGCTGTCGTCCGGAAATTCGAGTCCCTCATCAACGAAATTTCCACGGCCTCCGGAGAACAGGCCCAGGGGATTGACCAGATCAGCCAGTCCATCTCCCGGATTGAAGATCTGGTGCAGCAGAATGCCGCCGGCACCGAAGAGGCCGCCGCCGTCTCCGAGGAGATGGCGCGGCAGGCGGACCGGATGCAGCGCTATGTCAACCGGCTGGCCGATCTGATGGGACGGCGGTTTCGTTCGGATAATACCGGAACGGATACCGGGAACGGGCAGCGGGCACTGCCGGAGGGAAAGGTTACAGAATCATCACCGGCGTCTCGTACTGCTGTCTGAGCTTCTCCGGGAGGGAGTCTCTGTCGGCTTTCATGGCCGGGGGAAGAAAGTTCTGAATATCTTCCGCCGTGATGCCGTCTTCCCCCCGCTCCAGGGCGGCCAGATCCCCGGCCATGCCGTGAATAAAGACACCTTTCCGGGCGGCATCCGCCGGTGAAAGCCCCATACCATGCATGGCGGCAATGGCGCCCACAAGAACATCCCCGGCGCCGGCCGTGCCCATACCGGCATTTCCGCTCAGATTAATATATATCCTTCCGTCAGGGCTGCCGATCAGGGTGTGCGCTCCCTTCAGCACAAGGACTGCGTTCAGGCCCGAAAGCGTCTCCTGAAGAATCCGGACCCGGTCCGCTTCAATTTCCCCGATCCCTTTTCCGGTGATCCGTGCCATCTCTCCCGGATGGGGAGTAAGAATGGTCGGAGCTTCCCGCTTCTGGATGATCTCCAGGTTCTGACAGACAGCCGTGATGCCGTCACCGTCCAGCAGCAGGGGGACCGTAATGTCGCCTGCCAGATCCCGGACCAGTGCCTGTGTTTCTTCCTCCAGTGACATTCCCGGCCCCATGATAACCATATCCATGCCGCTGGCGAGTTCGAGAAGATCATCCCGGTTGCTGCGGGCGATGCTTCCCGCCGCCGTCTCCGCCTGGGGCACAAAGACGATTTCCGGCCCACGGTTCGCCAGAAAGGGAATCATGGAACGGGGTGCGGCAAGACGGGCATACCCGCCCCCCGCCTTCATAAAGGAAAGCGCTGCAAATCCGGGAGCGCCATAGTAGGTGGCGGCACCGGCGATAAACAGAACATTGCCGAAGGTTCCTTTGTGGCCGTTGGGATTTCGTGGCGGCAGTTCCGGCGGATGGTTGACGGCAACGCGGATTGAATCCGACTCGTAAAGTGACCGGGGAAACGAAATGTGGGTCACATACAGTTCCCCTCCCAGTGCAAAACCGGGATAAAGGAGGTTTCCCGTCTTGGGCAGGCCGAATGTCACCGTGCAGTCGGCCTGGACCGCAATTCCCATGATCTGACCGGTATCCCCCTGCACACCCGAAGGAATGTCCAGACTCATCACCGGTTTTCCGCTCCGGTTGATCTGCTCCATCACCTTCCGGTAGCGTCCTTCCACGTCCCGCGTCAGTCCCGTTCCGAAGATGGCATCGATGATCAGATCCGCATGGACAATCTCCTGAGTGATCGCAGCCGGGTCATTGATCCGCACCATATCCACCGGCAGTCGGGAGACAATATCGTAATTGGTTCTGGCAGCCCCTTTGTATTTGGCCGGATCACTCAGGAGACGGACCTGCACCTCTCCTCCCAGGGAATGAAGCTTCCGGGCCACCGCCAGTCCGTCCCCGCCGTTGTTTCCGCCACCGCAGAAGATGACAAACCGCCTGCCCTGGCTGCCGAATTTCCCGCAGATTACCTGGCAGGCCGCCAGTGCGGCATTTTCCATTAACAGTTCATCCGGAATCCCGAAGGTTTCGATGGCCGTCCGGTCCATTTCCCGCATTTCATTGACACTGCTGACGTTCATGGTCCTCTCCTGGCAATACAGATAAAGGTTTTGGAAAAGCGTCGGCTTTTCCTGAAATATCAATCGGATTCGAAGGCAGGTAGAAAATCTCTACCGCTGAATACTTACACTTACCCATTGACGCTTTTACGCCTGTGATCTAGAAGTAAGCCATTGGAACGCGGCCAGTAAATCATAAAAATCATGGTAAAAAATCACATTTTTTACAAAGCCGGTTTTGAAAATGAAAGGTACGACAAGGAGTTCTGGTATGAAGAAAGCAAGTTTGAAACATTTTTCGATTTGTATAAGGAGAGATAGAATGGCACATAAATTGACCATCATCTTCAGTATTCTGATGTTGTTAGCCGTATTTTCAGTATCTGCATATGCTGAACCCTGCCTGGAATGGAATCCCAGTCCCGGTGATGTAACGGGGTATCGGGTATATTACGGAACCGAACCGGGAGCCTATACCGATAACATTGATGTGGGAAGCAGCGCCACATGCATGCTGTCACAGATTCCCCTGCAGGACAATGAAACCTACTATTTTGTCGTCAGATCCTATAATGAGGTCGGCGAAAGCGAAAATTCCAATCAGGTAGTCTGGACGGCCGGAGATACCACGCCGCCGCTGCCGCCCCAGAACGTAACCGTTGAATAAACAGTGCGTTACATTACCAAGACTGGAGAAGAAAAATGCATAAAAGACACTATATATTTTATTTGACAACGATTCTTTTTCTGTTTTTTCCCCTGCTGGCGTTCGCCGGAAGTGCCACGGTAAAATGGAACAGCAATTCCGAGTCCGATTTAAACGGATACAATCTCTATTACGGCACGTCAAGCCGCAATTACGGGCCCGCCGTCCCGGTCGGAAAGGTAACCTCCTACACCGTAGACGGCCTTGCAGAGGGGCAGACTTTCTATTTTGCGGTGACCGCTGTGGATACCGCCGGAAATGAAAGCGGCTATTCTCAGGAAGTCAGAAAAACCATTCCGGAGGCTCCTGTTCAGGAAACCGACACCATGGCCCCGGTTATCGCCCTGACCCGGCCGACCACCGGAACGACCTACGCGACCCAGAACAGTACCGTCAATCTGTCCGGAACGGCGTCGGACAATACTGGTATTTCACAGATTACCTGGAACAATGCCCAGGGCGGCAGCGGAACAGCATCCGGTACAACAGACTGGGTGATTTCCGGCATTTCACTCCGTGAGGGAGACAATGCCATTACCGTAAAAGCGGAAGACGCAGCCGGTAATGCGGCGACCGTGGGTGTTACGGTCAGCTATACACCGGAAACCGCACCGGCACCAGACCCGGGAGATGCCGTCATGCGCATCAATGCGGGGGGACCGCAGGTGACGGCCAATGGTGTTGTATGGTCGGCGGATGAGCATTTCGGTGGCGGGGATGTTATCACTACCGATGTGGCCATCGACGCTACAACGGCAGATGCGATTTACCAGACCCAGCGGACGAGCAGTTACTTCAATTACGCCATTCCGCTGCCGGAAGGAACCTATCAGCTCCGCCTCCATTTTGCCGAGATTGAAGATGTCACGGCAGCCGGAGAGCGTACCTTTATCGCCGACATTGAAAAACAGCGACTGCTGGAAAATTTCGATGTAGTTGATGAAGCAGGACCGTATACGGCGCTTGTGAAAACCTTTGAAGTTCCGGTCACGGACGGAAATCTGAACATCGTCTTTCGCAAACAGGCCGATTTTGGTGTTATCTCCGCCATTGAGGTTCTGTCTTCCACAGGAAGCGCTCTTGAACCGTCAACACCGGCCCCAGCCCCGGTTCAGGATATTGAATCTCCGCAGGTGCAGATTACGTCTCCGACACAGGATGCCAGTTACACCACGGAAAGTGCCACAACGGATCTTTCCGGTTCCGCATCCGACAATGTCGGGGTGGCTCGTGTCACCTGGACCAGTTCCAGCGGCGGCAGCGGCACAGCTTCCGGTACGTCCGGCTGGTCCGTGTCCGGTATTGCGCTGGTGGAGGGAGACAATCTCCTGACGGTGAAAGCGGAGGATGCCGCCGGTAATTCCGCCACATCAGAACTGACGGTAACCTACAACAAACCGGTTTCCTCAACGCCGAGCCAACCGGCAGAGCCGGCCCCGTCGGGAGAAGCGCTGATTCGCATCAATTCCGGCGGCCCGGAAGTGACGATCAATGGTGTGGTCTGGTCGGCGGATGAGCATTATGGCGGCGGCAGTGTCGTGGAAACGGACCACGAAATCGACGGCACGATTGCTGATGAGATTTATCAGACCCAGCGGCAGGACAGCTATTTTAATTATGCCATTCCGCTGCCGGAAGGAAACTATCAGCTCCGTCTCCATTTTGCCGAGATCGAAAACATCACGGCAGCCGGAGAACGGACCTTTATTGCGGACATTGAAAAACAGCGGCTGCTGGAAAATTTCGATGTAGTTGATGAAGCAGGAGGACCGTTTACAGCATTGGTGAAAACCTTTGAAATCCCGGTCACGGACGGCAATCTGAACATTGTGTTCAGAAAGCAGGCCGATTTTGCCATCATTTCCGCCATCGAGGTGTATCCGGTTCCCTGATATTCCTGATGCAGCAGCGTTGTATCCGCCTGCTCCGGTTCTGCCGGAGCAGGCGGCTGTTCCCTTATGCCGGGATGTTCCCGGCTTTTTCCATTCTGCATGATCAAGAGGTTTGCTGAAATCCATGCCGACGTTCAAGTGCAAGGTGGCGACGCCGGGGCAGACCCGGGTGGTGGAAAAAACACTGACCGCCGATTCCCGCTCCGTTCTCCGCAGGCATCTGGAAGACGAAGGCCATTTTGTTCTGGCGATTCAGTCGGTCGGCGGTGGTGGGGCGGTACGGAATCTGTGGTCGGGAAAGGCGGTCCGTCCGCGGGATTTTTATGCCTTCAACCAGGAATTTTCCGTTCTGATCAAGGCCGGCCTTCCCGTGGTCAAGGCCCTGGATGCCATTATCGCCAAAGAGGGAGAAAGCGGCATGAACCGCTTTCTCACGGCAATCCGGCAGGATGTAACACAGGGGGAATCCCTTTCCGGGGCGTTCGGGAAATACAGCCATGTATTTTCCCGTCTCTATGTGGCGACCCTGGAGGCCGGAGAGCGG
>JBEPXL010000112.1:0-8768 GCA_041641935.1 Desulfobacteraceae bacterium
ACATCGCAGTGATGCTCAGGGTTTCTTCTTTTTGCGCTTCTCCCTCCGGAACGGGCCGAATCCCCTGGCACGGGGTTCGGGCGGCGGAGGTGCTTCCGGGTTGACGGACCGGGTAACCTGGGCGTTCAGAATGCCGCCGGGTTCCACCACCAGATCCTGACAGATGACTTTGCCTTCGCAGGAACCGGTGGAAAGGATCACCACACGGCCGGAAGCCTCAACGGTTCCCTCGAACTTTCCGCCGATGGTGAGGTGGCCCACCGTCGTCTCGGCCTGGACCGTACCTTCCTCCCCGATGGTGACATGTTCCCCTTCGAGCGTTCCCTTCACTGTTCCCTTGATCAGCAGTTTTCCCTTTCCGGTCAGGGTCCCGTCAAAAACGACGCCTTTGTCCAGGATGGAAAACGTTTCAGCCTTTTTCGCCACAGAGTCTCTCCGCTGTACAGGTTTCAGTCTTCCGTATCACTGGCTTCTTCTGTCAGATCCATGTCTTTTTCCATCAGCAGAACACCGGCGGCATCATAAACGAAAACAGTCGCCACGGTAAAGTGTCCGGCATCGGGTACATCTTCTGCACGAAACCGGACTGTTTTGTAATTGACAATGGAATATCCCTGCCCCTTTTCCGGATCATCGGGCCGGCCGGCGATCAGGTCCACCTCTTCCGGGAGCGCTGTCCACTGCCTCCGGTTCTCCGGATTCTGTTTCAGCACCAGAATAATGAATCCGGAAATCTGGCCGGATTCTTCAGCGATTTTCCGGATTTCAAAACGGAGATCCAGACTTCTCCGGCGTTTGTCGTATTCGCTCCGGAAATCTTCGATGGCAACCGGCAGGGACATGGTCGCGGATGACCGTTCCGCCATCGCCGATGGATCACGCGCCTCTTCCCCCTGGACCAGTACCTCTCCGGCAGATGCCTCGACAGCAGGGGAATCCGCGGTTTCGCCTGCAAAGTCCTGATGCTGTTCCGGCGGTGACAGGGGCGGAACATCCAGCACACGATCCGTCTTCCGTTCCGGCAGGGATTCCCCGCTTTTCAGAGCGGTAATGATCCGGTCTGAATCGGAAAGCGCCTGGCGGAGCTGCTCGTTCTGCCGGAATACCTTCGCATAGAGATATCCGAAAACACCTGCCCCCGTTACAGCGATGATCAGGATGGTGGCCACCAGGATGATCATCCCCCGGAACCACCGGATCCGTATGGTCTTTCCCGATGAGCCCACCAGGAGCAGCGTCCACCGTTCCCGTTGTTTCGAGTTGGTTGGTTTATTCATCCGGGTTACATTTTTTTCCAGGTTTCACGGTAGATTTTCCACCCGTTCCCTTCCCGTTTCAGAATCAGGGTTTTGATGCCGGAAGCCTTGAATCCGCTGGATTCATAATTCTGAACAAACGAGACGGTGAGCCGGTTTGTGCTGTCATCCTGCTGCCGTGCCACCAGATCGCGTTTGGTCACATTGATGTAATCATACTTGCGGTTGAGACTTTTTTTGTAGCGAAGCCAGGCTTCCTTGTCCATTCCCCGTGTGCTGAAATCCGAGGCATAATATTGACCATAGTCTTCAATATCCTGGGAAGACCATGCCTTCAGCCATTCATCCACCATATTGTCCACCACTTCAACATTCCATGTCTCCTGCTCCTCCGCAGGTGTATCCGGTGCGGCGGGTGTTCTGAGTCGCCGGGAGGCCAGCAGGACCGGGTGGGTATCATCGGCGCCGTCCGGAACTTTCTGATAGCTTTCGCCGACAATCACAAACCGGTCGCCGTCTTCCTTCAGGAAGAGTTTTTTGGTACCGGCCAGCGCATCCCGGTCCGCCTGCCCGACATGCAGGTCAAACAGCATGACATACTCATTGTTGTGTTTGAAAACCGACAGGTTGCGGACCGTGGTATCAACGGAAGCATCCTTCCCCGCCGGGATCAGCCGCCGGCGTACTTTGTGCCAGTCGCTCCACCAGGCAATATCCGGTACATAACCGGCATCATAAAAACCGACATAATCATGATAGGTTCCACTGGAGATGGCGTCTGTCCAGCCCCGGACCAGCTCGGAGAGGGTCGCCATCTGTTCGGTTTTTTCCGCAACAGAGGCGTAGCTGATCCGGTCCACCACAATGATGGGTGTCCGGTGGAGAGCAATATTGGGTGTGATCTTCTCCAGATTTTCATTCTCCAGAACGATACATCCGTTGGAATCCCGTGGTTTCAGATCCTTGTTCGTGCCGTGGAGCCAGATGGCACTGCCGGTACGGCCGGTAATCCGGTCCATCAGATTCGGATAATCGGTGGGAAAGGCACGGATGCCGTAAATCGGGGAGAGTTCCTTGTCTTCATGAACCGTGGTGAAGAAGTAGATCCCTTCAGGTGTTTTGCTGTCACCGGACCGCTGTTTGGGCCCCGGCGCCTTACCGGTGGAGCATGCCATCCGGTAAATTTCCCTGATCGTACCGTCATATTCATACAGGTAGAGCGTCTGGGATGACTTTTCCACCAGAATCACATGCTGCGGGGTTCCGCCAGCTTCAAAGGGCAGGAATACATCGGGGATGGTTGCCGTATTTTCCCCCGTCGCTTCGGTCTGTGCCGGCGCGCCGGATACAGAAATGCAAATCAATATGAAGAATGTCAACAGATGACAAAAAATGTGCTGCGCAGACGTGGAATTACGCACCGTCTCCTCCTTACACGTTCTGATGTTGTTACGTTATCACGACCCGCACAGGGGTCCCTTTTTCAGCTCCGAAATCATCCCGGGCACTGCCACGGTTGACGGAGATTTCCAGACAGTTCCGGCTTCCGATCAGGGCAAGCGGCGCACCGGGCGCTGCATCGGTATACCGGGTGGATATTCCGGTGATGCGATGACCACCGACATGAACCCTCACCTGCTCCATTCTGCCGGTGCAGCCGATCTCCTTCAGATGGTCTGTGGTGATACTGGTCATCAGATTACCGAAATGATCCATGGCCATCACGGCACCTTCAGCCGCTCCGTCCGCAGTGATAACCGCCCGGGGAACATCCAGCCGGACCAGATGTTCCGGGTCCGCAGGCGGACCCAGCGCCGTCATATCCAGCCCCCGGGCCAGATATCCGGCCACCGGGGCAAAGATGTCCCGGCCGTGGAATGTGCGACTCACGTCCGGAAGAAAATACTGCCGGTTTTCCACCCGGACCGCCTCAACATCTCCTGCGTCCAGCAGGCCGGTCAGAATGCCGTTATCCGGCGCAAGAAAGATGTGCCCCTGACGGCGTACCGCCAGAATGGCCCGGCGGGAGCCGACCCCCGGATCGACCACGACTGTATGGATGGTCCCTTCCGGAAAATAAGGCCAGGCTGCCTGCAGATAAAAAGCGCCTTCGGCGGTATCCTGGGGTGAAACCGCATGGGTAATGTCGATGGTCACCGCATCGGGACAGACCGACAGGATCACCCCTTTCATTACCCCCACATACTCATCCGAGAGGCCGAAGTCTGTCAAAAGCGTCACAATGGGCATGATTTCCTCCCGAAATTCCTTACCGTCTGCTGAACAGCGGATCCGTATGATGGGGATGCGGAAGGGAGAAATGGCGGTAGGCCGCTTCCGAGGCACGCCGGCCCGAAGAGGTCCGGGTCAGAAATCCGGTTTTGAGCAGATACGGCTCCACGACATCGACCAGGGTATCCGTCTCTTCCTGAAGGGTTGCGGCAATGGCCTCGATGCCCACCGGTCCGCCGTTGTAAAACCGGATGATGGTCCGGAGATACCGCCGGTCCAGATCGGTCAGCCCCTGCTCGTCCACCCCTTCCAGGGCAAGGGCTGCCGTTACCACCGGCCGGGTAATCGTTCCGTCGGCACGGACTTGGGCATAGTCCCGGACCCGCCGGAGGAGCCGGTTGACGATCCGGGGGGTTCCCCGGGACCGGCAGGCCAGTTCCGCCGCCGCGGCACTATCGATACTGATTTCCAGCAGGGCCGCCGACCGGAGGGTAATCTGCTTCAGATCCGCTTCATTGTAGAAATCGAGGCTCCGGAATATGCCGAACCGGTCCCGCAGCGGGGCTGACAGAAGGCCGACCCGGGTGGTTGCACCGACCACGGTAAAGCGGTTGAGCCGGAACCGGTGACTCCGGGCATGGATGCCTTTGTCAAAGATAAAATCGACGGCGAAATCCTCCATGGCCGGATACAGAAATTCCTCCACAGCCCGCGGCATCCGGTGTATTTCATCCACAAAAAGAACGTCCCCGGCGGCCAGATGGGTCAGAATCCCGATCAGATCGCCTCCTTTTTCCAGGGCCGGACCGGAGGTAACAGTGAGGCTGCCGCCCATTTCGTTGGCGATAATATGGGCAAGAGTGGTTTTGCCCAGGCCGGGAGGGCCATGAAAGAGAACATGATCCAGTGGTTCCTGCCGTTCCCGGGCCGCTGTGATGGCAATGGAGAGGGTTTCGACCACATCGGGCTGGCCAATGTATTCGGTCAGTCGCCGGGGGCGGAGCGACAGGGCTTCGGTCTCCTCGTCAGCGGGAACGGGATCTCCGGAGACGATCCCCTTGGGATCATCGGATGATCGGTAATTCAGTACATCACTGCTCATAGCTGCTTATCTGTAACGGGACCCGCCTGGTCCCGGTGGATGACAATGGTAAACGCATCAGTGTCCGGGCTGCCGGCCCCGGTAAATCTCGTCAAAAAGTTCTTCGGGTGTCGATATGGCGTCATTGCGCTGGATGGCATCGGCGATCATTTCCCTGGCCTCGCCGAGACGGTGTCCCAGCTGTTCAACCAGAACCGTCAGCACCTGTTCGGCCAGCGCATCATGAACGGTCGGTTTCGAATGTTCTTCCCGCCGCTGTACAAACCGGCCCATTTTTCCGCCCAGGGTGGCAATGATCTTCTGTGCGGTCCGGATCCCGATCCCCTTCAGGTTTTTCAGGGTGGCCACATCACCGGATTCGATGGCTTCGGCAATATCGGATATGGGAATGGTCAATGCCTTGACCGCCTTGAGAGGGCCGATCGCCTCCACCGAAATAAACTGCTGAAAGAACTCTTTTTCCGTTTCTGAATTGAACCCGATCAGTACCGGAAGCGGCTGCCGTTCGGTCTGCTGATAGGCGATAAAGAGGGTAACCGGATCTCCCTCCGCCTGTTCATGGAGACGCGCCCGGACAAAGGCGGGCAGAAGGACATCATAGCCGACCTGTCCGGCCAGGAGAAGAATACGCTCTTCCCCTTTTCTGAGTATTGTTCCTTCAAGATAACCGATCATGATTCTCTCCGGGGCCCCGGATCACCGGCTGCACCGGGTCAGCACCGTCCGGTCCTGTACCGGACATCATGGCGGTAGAGACCGATCAGTGCCAGTGCCAGTGCGTCGGAGGCATGAAACGGTGAAATGGGTTCCGTCATTCCGAGGGTGTGCCGGACCGACCGTTCCAGCTGGGCTTTGCTTGCATTTCCGTTGCCGGTCAGTACCTTTTTCGCCTCCCGGACCGCTATTTCGATGACCGGCACGTCCACCCGGTATCCGGCCAGGAGGATGACACCTGTCACTTTTCCGAGGATAATGCCGGATTTGGGGTACTTTTCCAGGGAAAAGACATCCTCCACCACCATCAGGTCCGGGGCTTCTTCCCGCAGCACCGTACTCAGTTTGCTGTAGATCCGGTTGAGGCGCTCCGGCAGACGCCGGACCCGTTCGGTCTGAATACTGCCATAGGCAAAGCCGCTGACCGTGATCCCGCAGCCTGTGACAATCCCGACACCGGTATCGGCAAGCCCGGGATCGACGCCGATCACTTTGAGCATGCCACCGGCGGCTACAGTGTATCCAGTTTCTGCCGGGCGATTCTGGCCTCACTGGAGCCGGGATGCTTGTCGACCAGCTCCTGGAGGATCAGCCGTGCATTGGCCCCGTCTCCCATATTGGCAAATGAAAATCCCTGCTTCAGAAGGGAGGCCCGCACCTTGTTTCCCTGGGGGTACTTTTCGATCACCGTCTGGTATTCGAGAATGGCGTTTTCATATTGCCGCTGCCGGTAATAGATTTCGCCGAGCCAGAACTGGGCGTTGTCGGCATAGGCCGCATTGGGATACTGATTGACCAGCATCCGGAACATGTTGTGGGACCGGTTGTAATCGCCCTTGTCAAAGGCCGTCTTTCCCTGGGTATACAGTTCTTCGGCGGAAAGCGATGCGCCGGCGGTTCCACCCTGTGGGGTATTGCCGGGCACTTCACTCTCCGGCACGGGTTCATTGCCGCCGTAAGGGGGAGAGGAGACGCCATACGCACTGCCTGCAGAGCCGGTAATCCGGTCCAGCTGGGCTTCCGTCTGCTGTTTGTATTCTTCAAAGGCGCGGGTCTGCTGTTTCAGCCGGAACTCGGTCTCTTCCAGCTTTCCCCGCACCGCCTGGATTTCATTCCGCAGGCGGTCTGCCATGGCCTGCAGACTGGCCGACTGGCTCCGCAGAGACTGTTCCTTCTCTTCGAGGGTTTCCCCGTAGGTTTCAATCTGGGTACGGAGACGTGCCTTGTCCTGTTCGGAGGTTGTTTCAATCTGCCGCTGAAACTCCTTGAGCTGACGCTCCAGGGTGATGAGCCGCCCCTCCAGTATCCGTACATCACTCTGAAGGGCACAGCCGCTCAGGCCCGGCAGTATCATGCAGATAAGCAATACAGGGATCAGAATTCTCATGGGATATCCCTCTGTTCAAGTCCGTTAAAAAGCAAAAATTGCCCGCCACCGGTTCTGGCGGGCAATCGGATCGATGTCAGCGTGAACGATTGCGCTGGTGTTATTCCAGGATAAACTCCGCCCGGCGGTTCAGCGCCCAGGCATTGTCATTGTTTCCCGGAACGGCCGGCCGCTCTTCACCGAAGCTGATGGTGGTCATCCGCGACGCCGGAATGCCCAGGTTGACCAGAAAGACCTTGACGCTTTCCGCCCGCCGGTCCCCCAGGGAAAGGTTGTATTCCGTGGTTCCCCGTTCGTCACAGTGCCCCTCGATGACGAGGTAGATATCGGAATTCTGCCGGAGCCAGGACGCCTTGTCCCGCAGAATCTGCTGTGCCTCCTGGGTCAGCTGGGCGCTGTCATAGGGAAAGTAGATTTTCTGCTGCATGAAATTTTCCCTGGCAGCCTGCAGAGCGGCACGGTCGGTGCGACGCCCCTGGAGCTGTCCCTCCTCGATGGCTCTTCTCTGCTGGTCTTCCGGGGTCGGCTGCGCCGGCGGACGGCTTGGCCGGGCTACCGGGGATGGTTCCTGGTACTTTCCAAAGGTGGTCGGCTCCTCTTTTTTCACGTCCCGGGCACAGGACACAGTGAGCAGAAGCAGAATGGACGCCATCAGCAATGGCCATTTTCTTCGCATGGTAATTCCTCCTCATGTACGCTGAACAACGCTTGCTTGGGTTTATGTGCATCTGCAGGCATGGATATTCGTACCCTGTCTGTCACAGGGGGATGCATCGCCACTGCATTCCGCTCTGTTACCACTTTTCCGCAGAGGTCCGAATAACGGAAATGTCATTCCGCTGCAGTGTCTGTTCGTTAATTCTCGTTCGTTAACCGGGGGGACCAGGCGGGAGAGGTCTGTTCCCCGGGCATACTCAGCAGCCGTCGCTGATCGGTTCCGTATGATGTCATCACATAGAGCCGGTACGGTCCTTCCCGGTTCGAACTGAAGACGATGAGGCTGCCGTCCGGTGACCAGGAGGGGGATTCGTTTTTGCCGCTGCTGTAGGTCAGCCGGGCGGCTTCTTTCGTGTTCACATCGATGACCATGATATTGATTTCGCCCCTTTCGACCGTGGAATAGGCGATCTTGTCTCCTCGGGGTGACCAGCAGGGCTGCGTATTGTAACGGCCCTCAAAGGTCAGCCGTTCCACCCGGCCGCTGCCGATATCCTTGATGTATATCTGGGGATTTCCGGCCCGGTCGGAAACGAATGCCATGCGCCTGCCGTCGGGAGACCAGGTCGGGGAGGTATCGATTCCCCATTTGTCTGTAATCTGTTTTACCATTTCTCCCTGACCGGTCAACAGATAAATCTGCTGATCTCCGCTGAACGACTGGGTTGCCGCCAGCTGGAACTGGCCGGGAACCCAGGCCGGGGTCGTATTGAGCCCTTCCCGTTCCACAATGGCCCCGATGTTCTGGTTCAGGTTCCGGATATACAGATCCGCCTTCCCTTTGGCAAAGGAGGTATAGGCCAGCCACTTGCCGTCGGAAGACCAGGCCGGGGTGAGCGTAATGCTGTTGGATCGGGTAAAGCGTTCAATATTGCTGCCGTCGAAGTCACAAAGGTAGACTTCCTTGTTTCCCGTCCCGTTGGAGATAAAGGCGATCCTGCTGGCGAAAATGCCCCAGTTCCCGGTCAGGTAGTAAATCACCTCTCCGGCAAACCGCCGCAATACCTGCTGCAGATCCTTCTGCCAGGCTTTGTAGCGTTTTCCGAGAAGCAGTTCGCCCTTGTACGGATCGAACAGCCGCAACTCCAGATCAACCAGATCCCCCTGCATTACACCGCTGCCGGTAATCAGAAGTTCCGCTCCGATCCCGGTCCAGTTGGAAAAGTTGATGGTTGCCACATCTGTGGGCGGATTCTGGGGATTGATCAGAAACGCCCCCCGGTCCAGAAGTTTAAAATAACCGGTAAAATCCAGATCCTGCGCCAGCAGGCCGGCCGCCTGAACACCGAGATCCTGCATGGCATCCGGGTTAATGTTGAATGCCGGAATCGCCAGGGGAATCTTCCGGAGAGAGGGGTTC
>JBEPXL010000113.1:0-8768 GCA_041641935.1 Desulfobacteraceae bacterium
TGAGCATGAGACCACTCAGATCGGCGGCCCGTCCGGTCGCCCGGATGGCCTCGTCGATATTGGACCGGATGGGAGCGTCTCCGGGCAGATCGATCAGGGCCATCTCCAGATTCCCCTGAATTCCCATGAGCATATTATTGAAATTGTGGGCAATGCTGCCGGCCATCACACTCAGGCTCTCAAACTTCTGGATCTGGGACTCCAGTTTGAGCCGTTCCGCCTCGGCCCGTTTCCGCTCGGTAATATCCCGGAAGACCACCTGGGAGGCAGGTTTTCCCCGGTACACAATTCCTGTCGCCTTCACTTCTGCGTCAAAAGGAGTGCCATCCATCCGGAGAAAGCGTTCTTCCACCAGCGGTACTGTCTCTTTCTTTTCATAGAGGATTCGAATCCGTTCCCGCACCATTTCCCGGCAGTCGGGATGGATATGGTCCAGCACCGGCGTCCCCACGACCGTCTCCCGGTTTTCCACACCGAACTCTTCCAGAGCCTCCTGATTGGCATATACGAGACGGCCTTCGCTGTGAACGATGAACGGAATCGGCATTCCCTCCACCAGACTCCGGTATCGCTCCTCACTTTCCCGGAGGGCCGCTTCCATCCGCTTCTGTTCGGTGACATCCCGCAGAACACACAGGCTGACCTTCTGGCCGGTGGCATCCGTCACCATTTCCGAGTTGATCAGGACATCCATCACGGTTCCGTCTTTTTTGACATACTGGCAGGGAACATCCCGCAGGCTTTCGGCCTGCCAGTAATACGGAATGATCTGCGCGGTCATCTGATCGATGGATTCATCGGACATGAACTCCTCGGCCCGGCGACCGACCACATCCGAACGGCGGTAGCCCATCTCCCGGAGCCAGTGCCGGTTCACCTCGTACAGCCGCCCGGAACCGTCCACGGCCTGCATCATATCCGGGGCATTTTCAAAGACGACCCGGTAGCGTGATTCACTCTCCCGGAGCTGACTGGTCCGGGTTCTCAGAATATCTTCGATAAAGAGAAGGGACCGTTCCCGGCGGGCGTTTTCACAGAGGGTAATCAGGTATTCGGGATTGAACGGCTTCCGGATATAGGCCGACGCCCCTTTCTGCATGCAGGCCAGTGCCAGATCAGGCCGGGGATCGCTGGTGATCACGATAATGGCCGCCTGGGGATTGCCTTCCTTGATCTGTTCGAGTATCTCGTTGCCCGGCATATCCGGAAGGTGATAGTCGAGAACCACCACTTCCGGCCTGCGCTTCCGGTACAGAAGGAGTCCTTCACCGCCGGAAACAGCGGTATAGACCCGGTAGTGATGTGCCTTGAACGCCTTTTCCAGCAGAAAGGAGAGGGATTTGCTGTCCTCGACAATCAGGACATCTGTCATCGGCGTGGGTTTGTCCCCGGCCAGAAGTGCCAGAACCTGTTCGAGCAGGTCGTCCCGCCGGACCGGGGCATGAAGAAAGGAATCCGCCCCGGCGTCACGGGTGATCCGGCGGGCGTCCTCACCGGAGTAGGTCGCCGAGACCACCAGAATGGGAACCGCATTGTAGGTTTCATACTCGGGCGAACGGAGCAGACGGCAGAACCGCCACCCGTCAATGCCCGGCATGTGGAGATCGGTAATGATCAGATCCGGCGCATCATCCGTTTCCATCCGCTGCAGGGCTTCATCGGCGCTGGTACAGGCCATGACGGTGAATGGTTCCTGCCCTGCCTTGAGAAGGCTGCAGAGAAGATTGAGTTGAATGTTGTCGTCGTTGACGACAACAATGGTTGCTGTCGTACCACCGCCGAATGTCATATTCATCACTCTTTCCGGATAGCAGATATCGGGCAGATCCACGAAAAAATGATTGTCACTCCGGAAGCAGTATTCCGCTTCACGGATGACGATCACTCCCGCTTCACCGCAGGTTTCAGGCACTGAAAAAGACTGGCACAGCCCCGGAGAGGGAACCCCGCACGCAATAGCGCCAACACCAGGGCCGCCTTTTCTGGAATGTTCTGCAACTATAAAATATTATGCCTGTTTAGACAAGAACAGATATAGGAGGAAAAAAGGAGGAGTCAGGGCGGCTTTGCAGCCGCCCTTTAGCAGAGAGAAGAAAGGCCTTCACGTTCATGCTTTTGAGGTATCCGGCCAGACTTGTTTTTAATATAAGAGGGGATTGTTATGGTATGATTAACCGTAGGTTAGATTTTGATTAAATCGCCGCCGTGTCTTTATCATACCCGGTTCCGGATGATCCGGAACGAGAGGCTGGCATCGGTTACCCTGCTCCGCCCGGTATACAGGAAGGTGCCGATCCAGAGCCCCTGCAGCAGCAGAACTGTTCCCGGATGCCACAGATACCGCAGGCCGGCAAGAAGCGCAGGCCGTACCGGAACCGGCGGCACGGGGATCAGAACCGCCAGTGCCAGGGCATACAAAACCGCACCGATGCCCATCATCTGATAGGCGGTGAATTTCCGGCCTCCCCGGTAATCGGCCCGGAAAAACTCGGAAACGATCCGCCAGATCTGGGTCACGGTCAGGGCCAGCAGAAACGCACTGGTAAAAAATCCCTTGATGAACAGATAGAAACCGGCAAGACCGGTCACGCAGTACAGAACAGCGGTCACGGCCTGAATCGGCATTACCGGTTCTCCGTCCAGTCCGTCGGCATAGGCAATTTTTTTGGTTTTTCCGGTAAAGACAAAACTGCACCGCCGGAATATCTTTTGTACCCGCGGATGACAGCGGGACAGCGGCTTTCCGTAGCAGCAGCCGAAGCTGATGCAGGCGAGCCGTCCCACCCCTTCCCCGAAGGCGTAGGCGATGGAGAGCGCCGCCAGAAAGGGAATGGCGGTGACGGTTCCTGCTCCAAAGACGAGATTGGTGAATCCGACCACAGCCGGGGCGATCAGGATGCCCACAAAGGCAGCCCCGCCCACTGTGAAGGTATACCGCTTTTTCTCGACCACCCGCGCCACCTGGCGGGACGCCGGAATGCAGACGACCAGAAGCAGCGCCGCCGCAGTCAAAATGGCCGTCATGGGGACGCCTGCAGCCCCCAGCATCACCAGAAACAGCGCAAGCGCCAGGGTATAGGCATTGGCGTTGAACAGGCCGTAAAAGGTCAGATTCTCCCCGGCCCATCCGCCGTCCGCCGTTTTGGTCCGCGGCAGGGCGGCCAGAATCTGCCACCGTTCCCCGGGCAGCTTCCGGAATCCCCAGACCAGCATGGCGGTGATCCCGACGGTAAAAAGTATGATAAAGAGTTCATCTGTCATTATGGGTTTTCTCCTTTTTCATTTTTTTCTGCCGATTTCCGACCGCAGGGCCACATCCGTTTCCACGAGGGGACGGCCGAACCCTTCGGAAAACCGGGTCCGGACACCGGGCCGGTACATGTTGGTAATGATGTCAGGGGAAAATGCGATCCGTCCTTTCTGGAAAACCAGCACATCGGTGGAACTGCCGGGCCGGTAGAGACTTTTGGGCTGTCCCTTTTTCACAAACATTCCCGGCGTCGCCGGCCGGGGGTGATCGTATCCCGCTTCACTGTAGCACTGTACAATCTCACCGATCATCAGGGCCACGATCTCGATCATGGCCACCAGACCCACACCGGTTCCGCCGTCCACGTCGGTATCGATCACCGTCACCACCCGCCGGTTTCTGGAATAAGGCGTACCGAGAGCGACCACCGCACCGGGATTGCAGGGACAGTAACCGCCCGGAATATCGTAGATGTCACACACAATGCCGGAGACAGGCAGATGATTGTAATGATACTTCTCCGGTGTGAGCCGGAAGATGGCGAAGTCACCGTCCCGGAAGGCGGTCTGCCATTCCTGTTTTTCCCGGCCCAGCAGCTCGGGGAAGTCAAAGAATTTTTCTTTCAGAAACAGCCGGGACGTCCGGGAAAATGAGCCGGCCAGCATTTTGGCATCCGCCGGAGAAACAACCGCATCCGGGGCCGCCGGCATGGGGCGGACGTCCTGGTAGCGGATCTTCCGCTCGAAGACCTTCCGGGCCGTGTCCAGGGTATGGGGCGGATCAAGACACTCGGAAAGATCGATCCCCAGATGGTTTCCGAACCGCCGGATGCCGGCCAGCCGCGCTCCCAGCGTGACATCATAGCTGAAAAAACCGAGCAGGCGGGACATGCGGGCTGACGTGAGGGCCCGGAACAGGGCCGATGGATTCTCCCGTTCACCGCTGTAGAGGGCATTGACCAGCCGGTCCCCGTAGAGACGTTCGGTACGGACGGCTGCCGTCTCCCGGTCGATGTACTGATGCGGCAGGGCAGGATTCATAAGTTACACCGTGCTTCATTGAACTGCAGGTCACTGTGAAGGGAGAGCAGTGTCAGATGGATCAGCCGGGTCAGATCTGTTTCATCGATCTCCTCCCGGAGCAGATCCGCCCGGACACGCTCCAGAAAATTGCCGATGCAGCCATTTTCCATGACATGCAGCAGAACATCCGGGTAAATGTCCCGCCGGAGAATGGCATAGGCATCGAGATTCCGGAAGTCCTGTTCCAGCAGATCGAGCGCTTCCCGGAAATGACGCAGCCGCAGGGTTTCCCGGTAATAGCGTTCCGCATGGGTATTGAATTCTCCACCGGAGAGAGACATCGGTCGCTTTACACCGGCCTGATCCAGGATTCCCTTTGTCAGCCGCTCCGAAGCTCCGTTCGGCGGGGGGGACGCCACCCGGTCGGCAAGATCCCGTACCGTGTCGTCCAGTCCCATACTCCCGATCAGATGGGCCCCGTCCTCACGAAGCAGGGAGAGGAGCGCCCGCCGGTATTCCATGTTGTAGACCCGCAGATAGCCCGGATACCGGCGGCTGAGACGGATGCGGGCGGTTCGGGACAGGATATGCTTCATGAACCGGTTCCGGGTTTCCCGGTGGACATAGAACGTGGGAATACCGATGGCGGAGCCGAAAAAGATCTGCCGGCGCTCACTCTCCACAACCGGATCATCGGGAATATCGGCATGGTGGACCTGCCCCTTCAGGATGTAGTGATACGCCAGAGCGGTAATGAGGGTCTGCAGGGATGCCGCCGATCCCATGTCGTTCATCATGTTTTCAAAGAGGCTGTAGTAACGCCCCTCGAAGCCGGAAAAGCCCATGCTCTGGTGGTCCCGGAGCCGGTAGAGAAGGTACATGGGCATGGCTGTATCAAAGACGCCGAAATCCGTCAGATCCTGCTTGAGCCGCCCTTCGTTGTGAAGACAGCCGTCCAGGGCCGGGCTTTCACAGGTGCTCATCAGCGCCACGAAGTAGTCCATGAGCCGGAAATCCTGGACAAAGTCCCCCTGCAGACAGAAAAGGCGGCTGATCCAGCGGTCCAGCATCCGGGGACCGAAGGGCGTCACGGGATGACCCAGCACCTTGAGCCGGGCCTTTTTCTTCCACCGCCGCCAGAGCATCCGCAGGTGGGTGAAATCAAGTTCATGGGGCAGGAAACCGAGGAGTTTCTCCGGATGAAAATCCCAGAAGTCGAGCCGGTAGGGGGCGGCGCTGTACGTTCCCACAAAGAGCGGCAGAAAATGCTCCACAATCTTGATGACCAGATCCCCCAGGTATTTCTCCTCCCCGGGCCCGAAACCCGATGCCGAGTCTGCCATCAGCGCCGTCAGTCTCCGGCTCCCCAGGCTGATATGGGTTCCGTTGTTGGCCAGGCTGATGTTGGAAACGGAAGGCAGCACCACCAGATTCCGGGTAATGATCCCGGCTTCCCGGAGTTTGGAAATGGCATTGAGCTGGCTCCGGGACAGCACCTGGTGGCAGAGTCCCATGTACCGGTGCTTTTCCTCGCCCTGATTCCAGCCGCAGAGACAGGGACTCATGTAGAGTTCCCGGTAGAAGGAGTCGGAAATGAGGTCATTGAGCCGTTTCTGCCGGTGATGGGTATTGGGCGCAAAATAGATCACCACCCGCTGTCCCCGCTCCTGCAGCCGGAACCGGCGGTTGGCGTAGATCGTCAGCAGCTGGCACAGGAGAAACCGTTTCAGGGTCTCCCGCGCGATCCCTTTGCCCATGCGGCTGCTCCGGGTGAGCAGGACCGGATAGAAGGAAAAGGTTTCCGGGGAGGTATTGTCATTGAGAAAGTGGTTCATGAACCGTTCCCCGGCAGCCGTAATGGCGGGATGGGTTCCGGACGACGGATCCACGACATCCGCGAGTGCCAGCTTCAGAAGATAACTCACCGGAATCCGGATCTGCGCTTCCCCGTTCCGGGTGAATACAAAACGGTCCCGGTCTTTTCTGCAGGGACCTTCGGGTTTGCATTTGTCCGAAAGAAGATCATGCTCGAAGACCCTTCGGGCGTAGGGCCCCAGTACCGGCCGGGGAAAGCGGACCCAGCTGTTTTCCCAGACACCGTCGGTATTGTCGCTGAGGAAGGCTTCCAGTTCGGACACAAGCCGCCGGGACGTATCCCCGGCAGCGGCCCGTTTGACGAGATTCCTGAAATAATTTGAATTCTCGATGGTCAGCGGAAAATCCACCGCATCCCGCCCCCCGATGACCACCGTCTGCAGTTCGTTTTCCGCCCCGGCGGTGGTATCGTTGAGGGAGAACGGCATCATCTCCGCAAACAGGTCCGCAGACATATCCGGACTGACGCCCAGCAGATCGAGCATTCTCGGCAGTCCGATATCGGCCCAGTCCCTGTGGTTGAGCCCCCGGCTTCTCCGGGGAGACGGCAGTATGGATTGAACAGCGACCAAGTTGCCCCTCCTTTATGTGTCGGGTTTGTTTTCTGGCCGGATTGTGATACAGACCTGTTCCACTGATCCGGTTCCACTGATCCGGTCCCACTCATGTAAACGATCCATATTCACCGGATGCTAAAGACAGGTTAAATATTTGCTAGAAATGACGCTGCCGCCGACAGACCTCTTGTGCCTGCTCTCATCTTCCGCTACATACAGGCTTGCCGGAGAGGCCGGGTGACAGCCTGCCGATAAGGTAAAACGAACCGATGCCGAATGGAAAAAGATCGAACAAGCGCTCTGACATGCTGCAGACGGAACTGGAACGGCAGATTCTCCACGGCCTTTCCTGTGAATGGGAGGCGGCCCTCTGGCTTCTGGAAGCCCCTTACCGCCGCCGGATGCGCAAACCCCTTTTCCGGATCAAGGAGATGCGGACCCGGCTGGGACGCTGGTCGCCCCGGACCCGCGAAATCTGCTTCAGCCGCGATCTGGTCATGAACTATTCCTGGGACACTGTGGTCGATGTACTCCGTCATGAAATGGCCCATCAGCTCGCCGGCGAAGTTCTCGGCGCCCGGAATGAACCGCCCCACGGCCCCTCTTTCCGCCGTGCCTGTGACATGCTCCGGATCAGCACCCGCGCGTCGGGAGATTTTGAACCGCTCCATGAGTGGGTGGCCCGGGAACATCTGCGGCAAGAAGACCGCATCCTGCTCCGGGTCCGGAAACTGATGGCCCTGGCCCAGAGCCAGAACCAGAACGAAGCCGAAGCGGCCATGATCAAGGCCCATGAGCTGATCGCCAAGTACAACATCGACCTGATGCGTTCTTCGGCGCGGCGGGATTTCGTCAGTGTCCATGTCGGTACCCCTGCCCTGCGCCATTTCCGGGAGGTCTATGTGCTGGCCAATCTGATTCAGGATTTCTATTTTGTGGAAGGGATCTGGATTCCGGCGTTTGTGAAGGAGAAAGGACGCATGGGCCGGGTACTGGAGATCAGCGGGACGGCCCAGAACATCCGCATGGCGAGCTATGTCTATGATTTTGTCCGCCACTTCATTGACCGGCAGTGGCGCACCTACAAAAAAGAGAAGCGGGAGAAAAAGCTGAACCGGTACCGGAAAACCGATTTTGCCATCGGCATCCTCGACGGATTCCGGGCCAAACTGGAGGCCGAAGCGGAAAAAAAGGCGGCGGTCCGTGAAAACCGCGCACTTGTCCGGGTGGAAGATCCACAACTGGCAGAATACATGGACTACCGGTATCCCCACACCACCAGCGTCCGGCGGCGGGCACTCCGGCAGGACCCGTCCGTACTGGCCGATGGTGTGGAAATCGGAAAGAGACTGGTCATCGCCGAAGGAATTACTGAAACCGGTGAAGCCGGAAAGTATCTTCCCGACAGAAAGAAATAACCATTCAATTTAGCGGAACCATACCATTTGACAAATGGGGTGTTTTCCCTATATTCTGTGGAACAGCAGAAGCCTTCCTGCCGTCAACGGACCGCAGCGGTCCTTACTGCACAGATGAGGTGTCTATGAAACAGCCGCTCATCTTCTGGGTTTCCCTTCTGATCTTATTCGCCGGATGCATCGGGTGTGACAGGCAAACATCCGATCCGGAGAAAACTCTCACCATTGTCGCCGGTTCCGAAAGCCGTCAGATCGAGCCGATCATCCAGGACTTTTCCCGGAAAAACGGGTATGCCGTCCAGATGGTCTACAGCGGTTCCGTCGATATCATGCTCGACCTGCAGCAGCCGGAATTTCCCTATGACGCCGTCCTGCCGGCCAACTCCATGTGGATTCGTCTGGGGGACCGGGATCACCACCGGGTGAGTGACGAAGCATCGGTCATGCGCTCCCCGGTCGTACTGGGCGTGAAAAAGTCCAAAGCCGAATCCCTTGGATGGGTGGACCGGGACGTGACGGTCGCCGACATTCTGGCGGCGGTCCGGGAAGACAGACTCCGCTTCGCCATGACCTCGGCCACCCAGTCCAATTCCGGGGCCTCGGCCTACATGGGGCTTCTCTACGCCCTGTCCGGCCAGCCCCCCAT